>CAZXYV010000177.1:0-4328 GCA_964645025.1 uncultured Dehalococcoidaceae bacterium
AGAAATCGGCCGGCGTCAGCATCTGGCTCTTGGCGGACGAAATCGCCGACTGCAGCGCCTTCGGGGCATATTGCTTGGGGTCGAGCCCCAGCTCCTGGAGGCTCTTTTTGAGCAGGCTAATCTGGTCGTCGTCATCATAGATGACATACTTCGGGTCGATGCCGATGGCTTTACCCTCACGCCTTAAAATGCGGGCGCAAATGGCGTGAAACGTGCCGATGGTAAGGTCTTTCACCTGTCCGCCTACGAGCTTATTTAGTCGCTCTTCCATCTCCCGGGCGGCTTTATTGGTGAAGGTCACCGCCATGATGCGGTGGGGCCTGACGCCGACCACCCGTATGAGGTAGGCGACGCGGTGGGTAATGACCCGGGTCTTGCCGCTGCCCGGCCCGGCCAGGATGAGCACCGGCCCGTTAATGGCCTCCACGGCTTCTCTCTGGGCGGGATTAAGCTCAGCGAGGATGTCCATTATTCAATTATAACAGTTATCAGGCGTCTATTTCATGGCCTTTTCCGTTTGTTTAACGACCATATTGACAATAGGCTTGGCCGGCCAGCCTTTGACGCACTGCTGGGCGGTCAGCAGCCTATCGTAAACGCCGCGCATCGCCTTGATTTTATCGCCGCTGAACTCGTAGGCGCACATCGCCAGCATTTCATATTTTTGGCCCTGGAACGTACCGCTGAGGACATGCTCGAAAAAGGCCTTATCCCCCTGTATGATTATCCCGTTACCGGCCTCCGTAACCTTCATGTCCTTCATGTTCCTGGACATTGCTAACACGTTTTGCTTGATTGCCTCCTTGCCTTTGTAGGTCCCATAAGGCGTGACCGAGACCGCATCTTCGGTGAGGTAGGAAATTGCCTTCTCCGCATCCCCGGCGGCCATCGCTTTGACAAACTCGCGCATGATTCCGGACACTTTTTCTTCTGGCATTTGAGTTACCTCCTTTTATTTTTTATAGCTTAAAAAAGAGTACGCCGTACCGCTGTAAAAGCGATGACGGCGTATCCCTTATCCACGCAATGAACCCCAGCCTTATTATTTACACTCTATTCCGGAAAAGCATAATAATTATAGTCCTATTTTGTCATTTGTCAATAATAGCATCGATTGACCACATAAGAACCAATCCCCTTTTATAAAATGAGATTGGATGTCCGTCACCATGTTTTCAGTCTCATGGTATCTCACTAGCAACGAGCCGAGAAAAAAGGTAAAATATAGCTAAACGGAATAAAGAGGTGCCTATGTCTCAGGAAAAGCTGTACGGCTACAACGGAAAAATTCTCAGGGTGGATTTGACTCAAGGTCAGATAAAACCGGAGAAAATAGATGAAGCCGCCCTGAAAAACTACGTCGGCGGCGCGGCGCTGGGGATAAAATATATCTATGACGAGGTGCCCCCCGGGGTAGAGTGGTCCGCCCCGGCGAACCGGCTTTATATGGGTGCGGGGCCGTTAAGCGGCACAAGGGTAGGCGGCTCCGGGAGCATCGCCGTCGTCAGTAAAGGGGCCATGACCGGCGGCATGGCCAGCACCCAGGCGAATGGTTACTTCGGGGCCTTCCTGCGGTTTAACGGATTCGACTCGCTCATCCTGCAGGGAGCCGCGCCGGACTGGTCTTATCTTTATATCCACGACGGCACGGCGGAGTTAAAAAACGCCCGTCATCTGCTCGGTAAGAACAACTATGAAGTCGACCACCTTATCCGACAGGAGCTGCAAAAAGACGCCAGAAATCTCAGCGTCCTGAGCATCGGGCCGGCGGGAGAGAACCTCGTCCGGTTTGCCTGTATCTTTGTCGATTTGGGCCACATCGCCTCACATAACGGCGTCGGGGCGGTGATGGGCTCGAAGAAACTGAAGGCCATCGCCGTGGCGCGGGGCAAAGGCGCTATCCCCCTCAAAGATAAAGAGGCCTTATCTGCCGCTGCTAAAGCCATCAAGGATAACATACTCGCCAGTAGAATGTCCGCCGGCACTTACGAGCATGGCACCATCGGCGGCGTCATCATGGGGACCAAGGGGGGTATGCTGCCGGTCAGGAACTATAACTCCAATGTCAATCCGATGCCGCCGGACAAGCTGGAGAAATATTCCTGGGAATCCATCTCGCCGGCTTTTTTTAAAGTGACCCCCTGCTGGGCCTGCTCGGCCAAGCACTGCCATACCATGCGCATACCGCAAGGGAAATATGCGGGCTGGGAGGTCGAAGAGCCGGAATTCGAAGGTCTATCCGCCTTCAGCGCCCTGGTTGGCATCGACGACGTGAACATGAGCGTGGCGCTGGCGAGCCAGGTTGACAGCCTGGGCATGGACGTTAACGAGTCCGGCTGGATATTTGCCTGGCTCATGGAATGCTATGAAAAGGGACTCATCACTAAAAAGGATACCGACGGCCTGGAGATGACTTGGGGTAACGGCGAGGCAATCATGGCGATGCTATCCAAAATCGCCGGGCGCGAAGGTTTCGGCAATGTCCTGGCGGAAGGCGTGATGCGAGCGGCCCGGAAAGTCGGCGGGAAAGCGCCGGAACTGGCTATCCATACCATGAAAGGCAACACGCCGCGGAGCCATGACCACCGGATGATGTGGATGGAGCTGTTCGATACCTGCGTTTCCAACACGGGCACCCTGGAGGCGCACAGCGCCGCCCCGCTCGCCCTGCTCGGAATCGCTCAACCTTTAGACACCTTTAATCCGGAAGTCGTTTCCACAACAATTGCCAGGATTAAGGGCGCCATGATTTTCGAGGACTCCATGGTGACCTGCCGCTTCAACACGAACACCGCCCTCGACCTGATGTGCCAGGCGGTCAACGCCGCGACCGGCTGGAATATGGATTTTAAGGATGCCATGAAGGTTGGTAAGCGGGCAGTCAACCTGGCCCGGGCATTCAACCTGCGTAATGGCATTGCCGCCGAACTGGACGCTCCATCGGCGCGATACGGCTCCACGCTGCCGGATGGCCTGGGGGCGGGGCGGGGCATTTTACCCCACTGGGACATGATGCGGCGCAACTACTATAAAAACATGGGCTGGGATGAAAAGACGGGAAAACCGCTGCCGGAGACGTTAAAGGAACTGGGGTTGGATTTCGTTATTAAGCAACTGTGGAAATAGAGTTTTTCCTTTACCACAATCCCGGCAATAGCGCTTTACGCTCCGGAGGGTAATCAGGGAAGCTGGCTTTATACCAGGCATGGTTGGCCCTGGCGCGCGGCAGCAGGTTGGCGACCGTCCAGAAGGCGAAGACCAGCCCGGGCAAAGACCACGTCGCTACCGCCCAGCCTATCCAGATGGTGATTTCGCCTAAATAATTAGGGCTGGACACCCAGCGGTATAATCGGCTATAAGAAATTTTATAGCCTGATTCGCCGGTCTTACGCAGGCTGCGTAATATCTGGTCGGCCTGGCGATTGATGACAAATCCTGTAATAAATAAAATCGCCCCGACAATAAACCGCGGGTCGCCGAGCCAGTTGACGCTATATCCCCCGGAAAAGGTAAAGATGTAGCGGCTGTTAAGATAACCGTTCATCAGGTTGAAGAAAAACCCCAGGCTCACCACCGATAGCGGCATACTCCGGGCGGCGCCGCGCAGGCTGAACGGATAGATAAAGGCCCGGTGCAGGTAATGCGCTTCCCAAAGCACCAGAAAAACGATGCCCGTAATGCCGGCATGACTGCCGAGTGAAAAACAGATGGCAAAAATAAACGGTGCCGGTGCTTCCATGAGCACCCAGCCCAGCTTGTTGCCGACCGTATAGCCCCACCCCTTGCGGACATGGCGCCCGTACGGGGCGGCGATAAAAAATAGCGCGACGAAGACCACCACCCCCAATACCGACCACGCCACCAGCAGGCTGTTGAAAATGGTCAGTTCTTTCAAGTAGATTCCTTTGTGGATGAAGTCACCGGGCGGGCAAGCTTTCCATTGGCCTCGAACCAGCGCAGGGTATCGACCAGGGTCTCCCGGAAAGGGCGCGGCTGATAGCCCAATTCACGGGTAGCTTTTTCATGACTGATTTGCCGGTTACTTTTTAAAGCCCTCAGGGAAACGCTGGTATAGAGCGGACGTTTCCCGTTCAGGCGGCTTACGCCCTGAACTAAAGGGGCGCCCAGGCGGGCCAGCCATAGAGGGCAGACAAACCTGCTATTCTTTAGGCCGGTGATTTCGCCCACCATAGCAGCGATATCGCACATGGATACCCAGTGCCCGGAGAGGAGATAGGTGGCACCCGCCGGGGCCTGTGCCTCGGCGCGCATGGCCCCCGCCACCACATCGCGTACATCCACCCAGTCGAGCCCGCTGGTAACCAGCG
>CAZXYV010000178.1:0-4288 GCA_964645025.1 uncultured Dehalococcoidaceae bacterium
GACGATGTCCCGCATGACGCGCTCTTCATAGGCCATCTCTTCAGGACCGGCGGTGGCCAGATAGACCCACAGGGCCAGGGGCAGCTCTCTCTGGTAAAGGCCGCTATCCCACAGGTCCAGGAATTCATTGGCCGATGTCGTGGTCAGCGCCGCCTCGGTAGCGTAGAAGTATTTCAGCACGGCATTGCCGATTTCCGCCTTGCCCATCTCAATCATGGCGTCGCGGACTTTGTCCGCCGTGGGGAATTTAAAGATATGAACTTTGTGCCTGTCCTGGGGTAACCGCACGGTATAGGAAGGGCTATGGCCTTCGCCCGGCATGACCAGCGGTCCTTTCCAGACATCCAGCCCGATGGCTATCTTGGTGACGATGCCGAATCCCCCGCCCCACCCGTTCCACCCCTTGATTAAACCGCGCAGGCTGGGGCCCGGGCCGTCCGGGCAGAACCATCCGGCGCCATTACCGAGCGAGCCCACCCGTAGAATTTCGCCGTCCGGCATCACCCACTCCGTGGCCATGAGATAGCGGTTGACCCGGGAGGCGCCGTGCTGCATGTGATGGTCTCCCGAGGTAATGAAGTTGGCCAGCACCGAGGCCCCCGGCCCTACCGAGGCAGTAGGATAGTTCAGGCCGTGTTTCATCAGCTCGGGTTTAAGCTGCACGTGCCTGACCCCGGGCTCGATGACGGCATAGCGGTCGGCCTCGTTTATTTCCAGGATACGGTTCATCCTCTGCAAATTGAGAAACACCATACCGGGTTGAACGATGCGTCCGACGCTGAACAGCGAGACAATCGCCGAATATTTTATGTTATTGCGGTTGCAGGCTTTAACGATGGCCTGCACCTCTTCTGTGCTTCCCGGCAGAATTACGGCGGCGGGACCGGGCGACTTTTCCCGCCCTCCCGCTCCCGGCCCGGCATGACGGTAGGCGGCCAGGATATACTCTTTATCGTTGATATATTCCGGACCGACGATGTCCTCAAATATTTTATAGATATTTGCCGGTAAGCTCATCGCAGGTATCTCCTTTGCTACGGGCTATAACGCTTTTACCACCAGCTCGGTAAGGTCATAATAAGATAAATTGCCGTGATTGGTGGCAACAGCATTGGTAAAATTGTCCTGGCAGAAAGGACAGGCGGAAATCAGGGCTGCCGCGCCCGTCGACGCAGCTTCTTCCAGCCTGGCGGCGGCTACCCATTGCGCAAAGTCCGGGAAGGCGGCGGGTACGCCTCCCCCGGCCCCGCAGCAGAAAGCATTTTCCGCATTCCTGCCCATCTCCACGAGCGCTATCCCGGGAATCGCTTTAAGTACCTCCCTGGGGGCTTCGTAGACTCCATAGGTGCCGCGCCGCCATGGCTTGGGGGGGACATGCCGTCCGAATTTTTCTATTTTCCCGTGCCAGGGGATATATTTCTCGGAAAGTCGCCCCAGCAGGCAGGGGTCATGGTAGGTCACTTTCATATCCAGTTTCCGGTTTAGCTTTAACTTACCTTCTTTTAATGCGTCCCTTACCACTTCGGTGATATGCCGGACTTCTATATCCGTATCGGCGAAGCGGGGATAGCCGCCCCGGAAGGTGCCATAACACTCGGCGCAGCTAGTAATCAGGGTTTTAATGCCTTTTTTCTTAAATATATCGAGGTTTTGCGCGACTGCTTTACCAAACGCTTCGTTCTGTCCCGTGCGCCAGAGGAGCGTCCCGCAGCAGTATTCCTCCGCGCCGAGGGTTTTATAAAATATACCGGCGGCGTCCAGTATCTTCACTGTATTGACGGCAATTTCGGGATGCGCGTAAGCGGCGGCGCAGCCCGCAAAATAGGCCACATCGGAAGACTTCGAGAGTTTAGTTCCTTCCGGCAGCCAGTTGCAACGCTTACGATGCGATTGGCCGTAAATATTATGGTTTTTGGCTATCCGTCCGGCCGATTCTTTATGTTCGGGGAGCGGCCCCTGACCGTCCTCCACGCACCTGACCCGCAGCGCCAGAATCGTATCCAGCACCTCCATGTCCCGGATGGACTTGCAGTTGACATCGCAAGCGCCGCAGGTCAGGCAGGTATAGATTAGCTTTATCAGCCCGTCCTCGTACTTTAATCTCCCCTCCAGGACCTCCTGAGCGATATTAATCAGTCCCTGGCCGGAATAGGCATCGAAGCCGTAGCGGGCATGGATAGGGCAGACCTCGGCGTACTTCCAGCCTCTCATCTTGGGGCCCAGAATCCACTTACACTGCCCGCAATGGTTACAGGAGTGCATGGTATATAAAAAGTCTTTCAAGCTCTCCATCGCTCGGCTCCTAAAAACACAGTTTACCCGGATTGAGAATATTGTACGGGTCGAAGATACCTTTTAACTTCTTCAAAGCCTTGACCTGTTCAGGATAGCGACGGTAGACCATATTCGCCCACGGCCCGTACGGACGGCTGAAAAATGCCCCGCTTGTTAAAAGCGCTGGCGAGGCGTCCGCGCACAGGCTTTTTACCGTTTCAATCATGGAAGAATCGGACGCGTCATAAAACAGGTCGTACTCGCAATGGCAGCCCCTCCCCTGCACCATCGGCTGGAGGTACGCGCCAACATCCCCGCAGTACTCGTGTTTTTTTATTACCTTCTTCATGACAGCATCCAGCTCCGGCGCCTTGCTCAAGGTAGCCAGGAAGAAAATGTCATGGCAGGCACTTTTAGGACGCAGCTTCCAGTAAGGTTCCCCCTGCCAGGGATTGTAGAGAAGCTCCAGAACGGTCTTTTCTTTGCCTGGCGCGCCCGGCAGGGTGGTTAAAGGCTTGACTCCGCAGCTAGCGCAAATCTCACGGAGATATTTTTCCTGGATAGCGATCCTCTCTTCCGGGCGTCGCTGGAAGCCGGAGATACATAAGATAAGCGTCCAGGGCGGCAGGCCTTTCTTAAGCTGGATATAGTCACCCGGCCAGTTGCGCGCGAGTATGGCGGCCAGGTTAATGTTATTCAGGGCCAAGCATTCATCCACGACCCGTCTCCGGAGCAGCTGGTTCATGATGTCGGTCAGGACTTTCACATCCTCGTGTGGAATGAAGTATAGCTTTTGCATTGCGGGCAAGACTTCGACCTTGGTAATCGCCCAGGTGACCAGTCCCATAGTCCCCTGTGCGCCTGAAAGAAACCGGAAGTAATCGACGGAGCCGGGCCCCCAGGGGTTGACCTTATCCGCTTTCAGTGTTTCCAGGGTGCCGGGACCGGAAGCGGAACCGGTGCGGAATTCTTCGCCCGTGCCATAGACCACTTCGAGAGTGAGCAAGGGGTCGATAAAATCATACTGGTACTTGGGGATAATGACCGGCTCTCTCTCCAGGCGGCTGGCCACGACCGACTTATTGGCACGCGGTAACAAAGGCATCACCAGTTTCAAGCCCTGCTTCCTGAGCTCCGGTATCAACTCACCGAAAGTGACGCCGGGTTCCAGCCACGCATACCGATTAACCGGGTCAATCTTCCTGATGCCCTTCATACGGCTGAAGTCTACGATGATGCCACCCCGCTCCGGCACCGTGTCGCCGTGAAAGTGCGGCGGGCCGGAGCTTACCGGCACCAGGGGAGTTTTCGTTTCACCGGCCAGTATGACGATAGCCTGGACTCCTTCCTTCGTGCCGGGGAACACCACCAGCGCAGGGCTGCCTGCCGGGTGAAAGCTGCCGTCTCGGGCGTACTTTTCCAGTGTTTCAGGTCGTTCTGATATCTGGTCGGGTTTTAATACCGCGTTCAGTCGATTTTTCAGATTTACGGTTATATCCGGCGGGTTCACCATAAAACCTCCGTATTTACGGATGTACTAACTGTTTCGTGAGCATAGTAGCACATAGCTGGGGCTTCCTGCAATTCCAGTATTGATTGGACACCGTCATCTGGATTACAATCATATCAAGCCATCTGGCTGAAAAGGAGAACTATGCCTAAAAAGACTTACGATGTCGTGTATCCGGAGCCTGTACCCGAAGGCGTGCGCCTTGATAAGAACGTCTTAGTCCCGATGCGGGACGGTATTAAAATCGCGGTAGATATTTACCGCCCCGCGCAAGGGAAAGGACCGTGGCCCGTTATTTTCGCCTATTCGCCTTTCCAGAAGGAGCGTTTCTTCGAGAGCGCCAAACCTGTCTTTTACTGCGCTAACGGCTATGTCTGCGTCCAAGCCGCCGAAAGAGGCGGTGGTTTGAGCGAGGGTAAGTTTACCTTTCAGGGTAAGACGACCGCCCGGGACGGCTACGATTTAATCGAATGGATGGCCGGTCAGCCGTGGTGTAACGGCAGC
>CAZXYV010000179.1:0-4272 GCA_964645025.1 uncultured Dehalococcoidaceae bacterium
CGCACCTTGGGGGCGCCGGTGATAGAGCCGCCGGGGAAGGTGGCTTTAAGCAGGTCGATGCGGTCTTTCCCCTCGCGTAACTGCCCCACCACGGTAGAGGTGAGGTGGAAGACGGTGGGATAGGTCTCCAGGATAGCGAGCTCCGTCACTTTTACCGTGCCGTAGCGGCAGACGCGTCCGATGTCATTCCTTTCGAGGTCGACAATCATGATATTTTCGGCACGGTCTTTGACGCTCTTGAGTAAGCTTTCGGCCAGCGCCCGGTCTGCTTCCGGGGTCTTGCCGCGGGGCTTGGTGCCCTTGATAGGGCGTGTCTCAACGAGGTCGCCCCGCAATTTGAGAAACCTCTCCGGCGAAGCGCCGACGATGCTGATGTCATCGAAGTTAAAGTAATTCGCAAAGGGCGCCGGATTAATGTCGCGCAGTCGTTTATAAAGCTCGTACGGCGGCGTATTTATTTCAGTCTCGAACCGTTGTGACAGGTTCACCTGGAAGATATCACCGGCGCAGATAAATTCTCTGGCGGTCTCTACCGCTTTCAGATAAGCCTCATGGGTAAAATTGGCTTTCAGGGCGGCACCTTTTACGGATGTGTCCTGCACGAAAGGAGATGGAGGGGCAGCAAATAATACCCGACTTCTCAGCTCTTGCAGCCTCGCCTCAGCGCGGCGTAGCCTTTTCGCCTCGTCGAGCTCCGGAAAGCCGGTAGATATCAAGCACACTTTATTTTCCAGATGGTCGAAAGCCACTGCGGCGTCATAAAAGGCCAGGTAACACTCCGGAAGATTTAAGTCATCCACCGCCCGCCTGGGGAGGCGCTCGATAAAATGGCACAAATCATAGCTGAAATACCCCACCACCCCACCCGTGAAAGGTAGGCCCGTCCGGCTACCATCCACGGAGTAGACCTTCAGCAGCTCGCCCAGCACATCGAAAGGATTGCCCCGCCTGACCTCCTCTAAACCATCTTTTATCAGGGACACGCTATCGCCGCGACTCCGGAGCACCAGGAAGGGGTCGCTACCCATGAAGGAGTAGCGCCCCAGCTTTTGCGGGTCCATGCCGCTATCGAGGAAAAAGCTGAAAGGCCTTGGCGCGAAGGCCTCAAAGCACCATAAAGCGTCCGGCGCCATATATATTTCTTCGACCAGGGGATAACGCCTTTTCATACACTTGATTATATACCGAAGCCACTAATTTAATAAAACGAGTTGTCACCTCGGCCCGGCTCTGCTATGCTTCTAAAAAGCAACTGTCATGTCAAACCAAAACGCAACTACGTTTCGCCGCCGTGATTATGTCAAGATAACCATTTTCGGCTTTGCCGTTACCGCCCTGTGGCAAAGCCTGCACAGCATTATCCTGCCGCTACGGCTCCTCGATATCGTCCCCGAAGCGCAAAAAAATACCTACCTCGGCTGGCTTACCTTTTGCGGGTTGATGTTAGCGCTGGCCGTCCAGCCTATCGCCGGGGCTATCAGCGACCGTGCCGGCTTCAAATGGGGCCGGCGGCGCCCTTTTATCCTCATCGGGGGCGTCATCGCGCTGCTGATTATCCCCGGCATCGGTCTCGCCGGCAGTTTTACCGCTATTTTCGCCGTCTACTGCCTGCTACAGATAGCCAGCAACACCGCCCAGGGGCCCTACCAGGCCTTTATCCCCGACCTGGTGCCGCCGGATAAGCACGGGGTGGCTTCGGGCGTTAAGGCCCTGCTGGAGGTGGTCGGCGGGGTGACGCTCGTGTATCTCGCCAGTCTTTTCATGGACCGGTATTTCCCCGGAGAGGGTAGCCGGTGGTTATGGCTGGTGCTGGGAATACTGGCTGTAGTCCTGCTGTCCGCCCTGATAGCAACCCTGATTTTGGTCAGGGAGTCGACGGTAAGAACCAACGAGCGTAAGAATTCATTTCTAGCGGCCTTGTACCAGACCGTTAAAGAAGTCATGGCCAACCGCAATATCGTATGGTTCCTGATTTCCCGGCTGCTTGTGTACATGGCTTTTACCACGATACAGCAATTCGCCCTGTATTTCTTAAGGGATGTCATCGGTGTCGTCAATCCCGCCGAGGCGACGGCGCGTTTTTCCATACTGGCGGTAGTCGGTATGTTGATTGTGGTCTGGCCTGCCGGCTACCTCTCCGATAGGATAGGCCGTAAGCCCATTATTATCACTTCGGGACTGCTGGGCGCGCTGGGCATCGGCATCATCGCTTTTTCTCAAGAGTACAGCCCGATACTGTGGGCGGCCGGCATCATCGGCATGGCCATCGGGGCATTCAATAGCGCTAACTGGGCGCTGGCGACCGACCTGGTGGCTAAAGGGGAAGAGGCGCGCTACCTCGGTATTGCCAATATGGCTACGGCCGGTGGCGCTGCCCTGGCGCGCGCTATCGGCCCGGTCATCGATTTCTTCAACGGACGTAGCGCCGGGTCCGGATATGAGTTTATGCTGCTGATGTGTGTGGCTTACTTTATCATCGGCGCGGCGCTGGTCTTCAAGATTAAGACCAAAGGAGCTAAAAAAGCCATTAGAACCTAGTGAACCTCCCAGGATATGGAGGCGGCCTTTGGACTTTTCTTTGACAGAAAGGAGCTAATACCAGTGAAAAAACCTTTACCCTTTCCAGGTTCAATACCCGTATGGAAACCGTGATTAGCTATATCATTAGCTGATGAAACGCAGGACAAATTCCATGCCCCAGGCGCCAGCCAAAGCAACCAGGGTATTTTTAATTATCCGACCAACTCCTCCGTAGACGCAGAACTTCCATAGGGGAAAACGAAGGGCCCCCGCAACGGCCCCAGCGACATCAAAAACCGGGTTAGGTATCACCGCCAGAACGAAAATTGTAGCGGCTCCCCACCGTCTCATCCATTGCTCCATACGATGATACAGCTTGATATTTTTAAAGGCGACACGTCCGCTGTAGCCTAAAAGGTAGCCAGTCATCTCACCAATGGTTCCACCAACCCCCGAGACCAATCCCAATAGAAAAGGGTTTAGTAGCGCACCGAGAGCAAAAATCATTATCAGGCCTGGTACAGGCACGACAATAGTGGCCGAACTGAGAAGCAATAGCAAGAAGGCCCCCAGATAGCCATAGGGCTTAAGTTCATCAACAATGCCCGGATCTCGCCAGTATAAGTAGAGGATAGCAGCGACAATGGCAATAACCAATAGCAGACCACCCAGCGCCGTAATCCTCCTCTTCAACCAGGCGAGCCAGCCCTTTTTTTCAGGTTTTTCCGGTACTGTTTCTTCCATACGCCACGTATTATACCATGGGGCTATAGCGCTTAAATAACCGCACTTGTTTTTCCACCATTGTAAAAGCTATAATAAACGGTATCGGAAGGGAGGACGTAAAATGCCATCTTACGCCTTTTTTGAAAAGAAATTTATCCCTCTGGAAGAGGCTAAAATAGGGATAATGACCCATGCCTTCCACTACGGCACCGCCATTTTCGAAGGCATCCGGGGGAACTGGAACGCCGAGCGGAAACAGACCTACATCTTCCGCATGAAAGAGCACTACGAGCGGCTGGTTAACGGCTGCAAGGTATTGAAAATCAACCTGGCTTACTCCATGGAAGAACTTTGCCAGAAAACTGTGGAACTGGTAGCCAAGTGTGGTTTTCAGGAAGATACTTATATCCGGCCGGTGGCCTTTACCAGTTCCCAGGCGCTCGGCGTGCGACTGCATGACCTGGAGCACGACTTCTTCATGTTCGCGTTCCCGTGGGGGCGTTATCTGGACGTGGACAAGGCGCGGTGCTGCGTTTCCTCCTGGCACCGGCCGGAGGACAATGTGATTCCTCCCCAGATTAAAGCCTGTGGTATCTATATCAACAACGCTTTAGCCAAGACGGAAGCCGTTAGTAACGGCTATGATGAGGCCATCATGCTGGCCCCGGACGGCCATATCTCCGAGGGGAGCGGCGAGAACATTTTCCTGGTGATAGACGGCAAGCTGGTGACGCCGGCCACCTGTAACAATATCCTCATGGGCATCACCCGGAATACTGTAATAGAGCTGGCGGAAAAAGAGCTGGGGATAACGACGGTTCACCGGGCCATCGACCGCAGCGAGCTGTATACCGCCGATGAATGTTTCCTCACCGGTACCGCCGCCCACGTGACCCCCGTATGCGAAATCGATCACCGTACCATCGCTGATGGGGAAATCGGGCCGATTACGGCGAAGCTACAGGATATCTACGCTAAAGTGATACGGGGCAACCATCCCAAGTACATGCACTGGTGCACGCCGGT
>CAZXYV010000180.1:0-4267 GCA_964645025.1 uncultured Dehalococcoidaceae bacterium
ACAGCTTCAACGATTACGTCCGGGTCATCCATGTTCTCCGGCATCAGCAAGGCAATGTAGAAACCTTTCGAACGTGGTCATGATACAAAGCAAATTTAGAACGCCAAACTGATGACTAAACCAGTGTGGTATAAAAGCAATGGTGGGCGGTATCCCGATAGTATCGGGACGGCCTTCATTGTGTATACACCCTTGATAAAAGGCGGCGGCCGCTTGCGAGAGATGGCGGAGCCACCTATTAAAATGTGGTCAATTGAAGGAGACATGACACGCGTTTTAACAATTGAATTAAGCGATATTGAGGTGTATACTAAACTCATTTACTGAAAAATGAGTTGGAGGGTAAAAGAATGTCGCAGCCGGATTATCGTAAGTATCATATTAAAGTCCCTATTCGCGAGGTAGGCGCTAACATGAAAGTCAAAGGTGTCACTTTACCCAGCCGGACTTATATGAGCAATAGACTGGTTCCCGAAAGCAATGTATATCTCGAATTAACATGGATTTACCAGATGCCTGAACCCAGTTTTGTGGTACCCAGAGTACATTCTCATGATTATGATCAGATTACTTTGCTTATCGGCTCTAATCCCCAGGACCCGGAATACCTGGGCGCTGAAGTTGAAAGTCACCTGGGCGGGCAAAAAATGATCAGTGATAAAACCAATGCCCTTTTCATTCCCAAGGGAGTAGAACATGGGATGGTAACCTGGAAGCAATTTGAGAAACCCCATATCATGATGTCGATCATGCTGGGCACGGGAAATTTCGAAGACGCCAATCCCGGAGGATATAATAAATAGTCCTTCTTTATCTGGAGCTATTTCCGGCGAAAATGGTGGGCGGTACAGGACTTGAACCTGTGACCTTCAGTGTGTGATACTGACGCTCTAACCAGCTGAGCTAACCGCCCCGGATATTATCTATTTTACCCCCAAAAGGCCTCTTTGTAAATCAAGTAAACCCTGCTGGTGATGAGCCCCCTGTTGCGGGGGAAAAAGCGGCGTTGTTTACTTCAGACGCTGGAATATTTTAATTTCCGACATCGTGGTGTTAGCGGAGAAAGAGACGCTATACATCGAACTGTAAACCAGCTTGTAACCCTGCACCGCTTCCAGAGGTACCGGGCTGACGAACGGGTCGGCGCCGATGATATCGTACTTTCCTGATTTTTGACTGGCAATATAGTCCTGCGCCGCTTTATAGCTGGGGTATTCATCGGCGTTCGTAATCTGTCTGTAATTGATACCGTTCTGCACTTTCTCAATATAAGTAACAACAATGGGCTTCTCGCTGGTTACGGCTTTACCATTGAAGTTATATAACCTGACTACGAAGGAACGATAGTAATCGGGATTATAGACCTGCACCGGCTTGAGAGTACCCTGGCTGGATATGTAATAGAGGCTAAAGTATTTATTCTGCTCCTGGCCTGCCCAGTCGACGACTGCCCATAACTTGCCGAGGGCAATATCATAGTCCGTGATGATGTAAGACGACTCCAGCTCAGCCATTATCTTGTTAGCCGAAGCCTCGTCCTTGGATAAGAAGAGGTTGGCCACCTTGGTGATAGGCTTGGGGTCTTGCGAGGGGTTGGCCGATGGTATGCGATGGGCCGTTCGTGAAATCCAGTAGCCATAATCCCACCAGGCGGTGACGCCATAAGCTGATTCCGGATACTTATAGTCACCCTTAAAGAGCTTGTCATAAGCATCAGGGTCACCCAGGGGCTCCGGGGTATTATTCTTCATCCAGTTTAATGATTCCTCCCAACCGTCCGAAGGGGCATAGGGCGTATTTGAAGCCACTTCCGCCGATTTGGTGATATTCCAGAAGCAAACAAAGAAAAGGACAATGATTATCGCCAGAATTGTATTGACATAGTACATCCCTAAGCCCTGCCCGGCCGATTGCTTCTTCCTCGCCCTGGCTTTGGCTTTTTCCACCCTCTCCCTTTCAGGACCTTTTTCCGGCTTTTCGGCCAGTCTCCGGAGCCCGGTAAACCAGATTATCTGCCAGGAGATATAGGCGGAGAGCAAGACAACATTAATCACGAGGTAATAAGCAAAGCGGCGCTGTACCAGTGTGGCTATCAATATGACCAGCGTCCAGATAATGAAGAAGGAATGGGGTTCCTTTTCACCTCGTTGTTTAATACTTAGCCAGAATAGGATAACAAATGAGATAAAGGCAAAGCCGGGAACGGGCCATTTAGTAAAGAGGAAAAAGCTGGTGGTAAACTGGCCCCAGGGAATGGCGGTAGAAAAGCGGCCATAGGGTGAAAGGAAGGTCTGCATCTCTATCGTGGTCTTGGCCATAGAACCCCCTCCCGGAGCGAAGACTGAAACGAAATATGTCCACAGCCTGCTCACAGTCTCCGGGCCGATAGCGTAAAAGATGCCGAGGAACACGATGGCAACTCCGATTAAGGACAGGGGGTAATAAACGGTTTTTAACCCCCATTTTGTAAACAACCTTGAAAAACCGGTCAGTACCAGAGGTACTAATACCGCAGCGCCCATCGCCAGCGAAAGGTTCCTGTCCGTTGATAGCGGTAGAAAGATAATGAAAGCGACCAGAAAAACTATAAAACCGATAATGCCCAGATGGTCAGAGGACTTATGCCTCAAATGGTTAACCATGAACTGGATGAGTAAATAGAGGGCGATGATAAAGACAAAGAGCATTGCCCCCATCCAGGTAATGAGGTAAATCCCCAGGAAAATGCCGGCCAGTAAGCTGTAAACAAGAGGACCGGTAATGGCCTTCCGGTCACGTTTCATCAGATGTCCTAGAGTCATCGAGGGTTGCCCATCCTGCTTGGCCCCGGCGGCCTTTATCGCCAGAATCAGGAAGAGGACGGCCAGCGTGCTGAAAAGAGTCTCGGCGATGTGGACTTCGGCGAACCCGAGTATGGAGCGCCCTAAAAATTCACCGGGCATTATGGCCGTCAGGAAGGCCGCCATCACCCCTACCCAGCGATTGAACAGCGCTTTACCGATGAAGAAAACGGGGATAACCGTCAGGGCGGCTAAAACCGCCGGGAAATAGACGCCCACCGTATCTATAGTATGTTGTGTCGGTGAACCCAGGCCGATTATCCAGATAATGACGGCCAGCAGCCAGTCAAAGAAATGGGTACCGCTGATCGTATTTTGCAATCCCGGAGGGAAAATGAAATAAGGGTCAAATTGCGTAACGTGCGGGAAATTGTGCACCATATTATCGACATAACGCATAATGTGGTACGCATCATTACTGGTAAACTTGACCCAATCGCCGGTGAAGACAGAGTCATAAGGGAGAGCGACGCGAAATAGCAGGGACAAAGCGAAAAATAGAAATAGTAAACATCCGATAATTATCGTTATTTTTGATTTGCTTAAATTCATTGTCTAACTCCGTGTCCAGATGCTAATCTCTGGAGGATGAACATCGGGCTAATTATGACACAGAATCCAAGCACGGGCAAGTAATATCAATCACAGGTGAATGCATGAGGTCTATACGCGTAACCAGAAGAGACATCCCTATAAGACGCTGTTAAAAGAAGGGTTAACCTGGCTGCGGCTGCGTCATGCCCGCAAAACCCCCGTCAAGATAACGGCCCAGCGGTATCCCCCCTCCCACATTTATCGCCTGGCCGGTGATGAAGGACGAGAGCTCCGATGACAGGAACAGCGCCGTATTGGCGATATCCTCCGGCCGGCCGATTCTCCCCAGGGGCGTGGACTGGCCCAGCTTTTCGAGCGCTGCGTCTCTTTTATCTTCCGGGACCATGCTCAACACCGGGTCCCAGAATGGCGTCTTGACCGGCCCCGGCAGAATTGCGTTAACATTGATATTGTGGGGGGCCAACTCGTAAGCCAGGTTGAACGTCAGCCCCAGGATGCCGGCTTTGGCCGCGTGATATTCGGTGGCGGGACCGGGGGGATTATAGACACCCTGAGAAGAGATTAATACTATTTTCCCGTGTTTCTGCTTTATCATGTGCGGCGCAACTTCCTTGCAGAAAAAGACATGGCCTTTCAGGTTCAGGGCCATCATTAAATTATAATACTCCTCCTCTAGATACTGGATTCCCCGCCTGGGCCTGGCAACCGTTCCGGCAGACGCGCCGGCTCTTCTTTTAACCACGCTCCCCCCGGCGCAACCGACCAGTATATCTAATTTACCGAACTTCTTCACGGTGTAGGCGACGCAATCCCTGATTTGCTTAAGGTCGGTGATATCGACACCGTAATCTGAGGGGAAATCAGGGACGGTG
>CAZXYV010000181.1:0-2928 GCA_964645025.1 uncultured Dehalococcoidaceae bacterium
TTCATATGAATCTCGGTAATGTTGTCTTCATGTGGATCATTTCTCCTTTCGGTACGCTGGCCGTGGCCGGCCATCATCTTATCGCCAGGGTAGATATGGTCGTGGTAATGCCTTCTATGGGACTGGGTACAGCGGCCGGGATACTGGCGGCGCAGAATCTCGGGGCGGGGCAACCCGAACGGGCCGAAAAAACCGCCTGGATTGCCGCCGGTTGGTTTACCGTCTTCGGTCTAATATTTTGCCTGGCGACCTTTTTCTGGGCTGAGAGTATCGTCCGTGTATTCAATAATGAACCGGAGATGGTGGCTATGGCCGTCAATTTCTTGAGGATACAGGTGGCCGGTTATATCTTTATGGGACTTGGGGCGCTTATCATGAATGTCCTCAACAGTGTCGGCGATACGTTGAAAGCTATGCTCATTGACATGGTGAATCTGTGGGGAGTACGGATATTACTCGCCTTTTTACTGCCGAGAATTACCACCCTCGGCGTTTACGGCGTCCGCTGGGCTATTGTGGCGGATGCCATCTCTTCTGTTATAATGTTTGCTATCTACTTTAAAATGGGCCGGTGGAAGCGTAAAAAGGTCTAGCTATGGATACTAAAAACCTGGAAATGCTGGAGTTCCCCCGCATAAGGGAAATACTCGCCGGTTATACCTCGTTCTCCGCCAGTCGTGAACTGGCCAACGCCCTGATGCCGCAGCAGGACTTCGCAAGGATTAACCTGCTGCTTAAGCAAACGGCGGAGGCCCGCCGGCTGCTCGCTACAGACAGGGGCTTCTCCATCGGGAGCGTGACGGACATCCGTGACAAAGTGAGGCTGGCGGCACTGGAAGGCATCCTTGACCCTTTGAGCTTGCTGGAAGTCCAGCAGACCCTGGCCGCCCTGCACGAGCTGCGCCGCTATCTTAAAAGTATGGCGGCGGATTTCCCGTTACTCTGGAGCATCACCGAAAATATCGTCGAGCTACGGCAAATCGAGAAAGATATTATCGCCTGCCTGGACCCGGCCGGTGAAGTCCTGGATACGGCCTCGCCGGCGCTGGCCGCCATCCGGGCGCAGCTCAGGGAGACCCGCGGGCAAATCATGGAGCACCTGGAGAGCATCGTCAGGTCGCCGCGGGGCAGTCGTATCCTCCAGGAAGATGTCATCACCGAGCGGGAAGGCCGCTACGTTATTCTGGTTAAAGTGGAAAACCGCCACGATATCAAGGGCATCGTCCACGATATTTCCAACACCGGCGCCACGGTTTTCATGGAGCCGACAGTCACCGTGGGGCTGGGCAATGCCCTGCGGGAGCTGGTCATCGAGGAGAGGCGCGAGGTGGAGAAAGTGTTGCGCCTGCTCAGCGCTGAGGTGGGCGCCCATAGCGACGATATTTCACGCTCTATCGAGCTGGTCGCCGAGCTGGATCTGGTGATGGCCAAGGCGAGGTACGCCGCCCGTATCAAAGCCGTCGAGCCGGTCATTATCGAGCCGGATAATAAAACAAGTCGGAACAGGTTGGGTGTTATCAGACTCGTTGAGGCGCGCCATCCACTCCTCGGTGATAAAGCCGTGCCGTTCTCCCTGGAGCTGGGGCAGGACTTCTCCGGCCTGGTGATTACCGGCCCCAATACCGGCGGTAAAACAGTGACGCTCAAGACCATCGGGCTATTAAGTCTGATGGCCCAGGCCGGCATGCCCATACCGGCCGCGGCGGAGAGCCACCTACCGCTTTTCGACGGCGTTTTTGCCGATATCGGTGACGAGCAGAGCATCGAGCAGACGCTCTCCACCTTTTCCTGGCACATGGGCAATGTCGTCCGCATTATCGCCAGCGCCACGGGGAAAAGCCTGGTGCTCCTCGACGAATTAGGGACGAGCACCGACCCCGCCGAAGGCTCCGCTCTGGCGCGCGCTATATTACGTTATTTCCTCGCCCGGGGGACGTTGACCGTCGCCACCACGCATTACAGCGACCTCAAGGCATTCGCCCACGCTACTGCCGGACTGGAAAACGCCTCGCTCGAGTTCGACCCCGCCACGCTGGCGCCTACCTACCGCCTGACGGTGGGTATCCCCGGCGGCAGCAACGCCATGGCCACCGCCGCCCGGCTGGGCATTCCGCCCGAGATTATCCAGGACGCCCGGGGTATGCTCACGGGGAGCAGCCAGGAACTGGAGACGCTGCTGGCCAACCTGATGGCGGAAAAACAGAAAATTTCGTCCGTGCAGCGGGAGCTTACCGCCGAACGGGACGATTTCGCCCGGCGTAATGCCGCCCTTGATGGCGAGCTCCAGCGACTCAAGACCGAGGAGCGTAAGGCAATCCAGGAAGCCCGTGACGCGATAGTGCGCGAGGCGGCGGAGCTGCATAAAGAAATCCGGCAGGCGGCGGCCGAACTGCGTAAGATGAAAACAACGGCCGGTATGGAAAAAGCCAAACGCAGCTTATCTAAAGTTCGCGAGCAGCTGGAAAAAGACGTCTGGCAGCCCAGGGTGGACGAGGCCCCCGAAGCTGGCGCCGGTATCATTAAAGTGGGGGATACGGTGCGGGTCAAGGAAGCTGGCCTGACCGCTACGGTGCTTTCAATATCGGAGGACGCGGGGGAAATCGAGGTACAGTCCGGGAGGACGAAAATGAGGCTCGGCCTGGACAGCGTGGTAAAAGCGACCGCGCTGCCGGATATAACTTCGCCAACGGGAATCCAGCCTGTCGGGCGGAGAGTCCCGCGGGAGCTCGACCTGCGCGGTAAGCGAGCCGACGAGGTGGAGCCGGCGCTGGATATTTACCTCAACGATGCCGCCCGTTCAGATATGCCGGAGGTGCGCATCGTCCACGGTATCGCCACCGGCACGGTGCGTAACATCGTGCGGGAGCTACTCTCCGGGCATCCTTTAGTAAAATCCTTCCGCCCCGGAGAGCGCGATGAAGGCGGCGA
>CAZXYV010000181.1:3028-4257 GCA_964645025.1 uncultured Dehalococcoidaceae bacterium
AAGACGGGCTGCTATGTTTTCTGGAGTAAAGGGCAAAAGTGCCTGGTCATGCCCCCTTTCCCCACGACCGAAAAACAGGCCGTACAATCTCTTGATTTGACAGAACTTCGCTCCCGCCTGGAACATGACTTCATAATTGGCTTGGTGCTGATACGGCTGGGGTCTTATGCCATCGGCGTATCCCGTGGAGAAAAGCTAATGACCAGCAAGGTGGGCACGGGGCTCGTCCACGGGCGGCACCGGCAGGGTGGCTCATCGGCGCACCGGTTCGAGCGCCACCGCGATAAGCAGATAGAGACCTTCCTAAACCGCGTCTGCCAGCACGCCCGGGAGCAGTTGGAACCTTACGCCAGGTCGCTGGACTATATCGTCTATGGCGGCGCGCGTGAGACGATTTTGCAGCTACAGAAATATTGCCCTTTATTGAACAAGTTGGAAATACCGGTACTGCCGCCGCTGCTGGACATACCCGACCCGCGCCAGGCGGTCCTGGAGACGGCGGTCGCTCGAGTGTGGTCGAGCACGGTGGTGGAGTGGGAAGAGGGAACGGGAGAAAGAGAGTAGAGAACAGGGAAAGGGCAGGCGTTAAATTATTATGTCTAAAATGAAAATTGCTCTGCTTTTCATATTTCTATTAATAGTAATATTATGCGTCAATACGCCGGTATGCGATGCTAATGCGGCTGAACCGCCATCTATATTGATTATCGTTCCAAACGCGCCCAATGACCTCGAAATCAGTATTGGACCGGAAAATATTAAAGCTCACAGAACAGATAAGGTTATTGAAAGCTATTTTTCTTTTTATCGCAGTAATTTAAAGTCTTCAGGTCATACAGTGACAGTAACCACAGCTGGCAATAGCTTTGAAATAATATTGGATGCTCCATTGAATTCATACAACAACATATTTACATTGGATTTAAAAAGGCAAACCCTGACTCCCGGTAAATCGTTAATAAGGTCTATTAACTTAACGTCGCTGAGAGTAATATTGACACTGATAATAGAAGCTATTATATTTTTTCTATTTGGCTACAGAAAGAAAAAGTCATGGCTTATTTTCTTAATAGTTAATTTATTTACCCAGGGAGTATTAAATCTCTGGCTTAATGGTTCATTAACTCCTCTGGAAAGTTATCTAGTTTTCTCACTAATATTTGGCGAGTTAATTGTATTCATTGTTGAGATGATTGCGTTTTTAATTTTTATAGATGAGCATTCACGTC
>CAZXYV010000182.1:0-1581 GCA_964645025.1 uncultured Dehalococcoidaceae bacterium
TTGACGATGGACTTGGCGATGTACTCCACTAGTGCTTTCATGATTTCGGTTTCTCCTTGACAAGTTTGTACTTTTCCAGAATACCTGCCTTACCCAGCAGTCTGGCAGTGGTTACAGACGGTTGAGCGCCCTGACTTAGCCAGTGCAGTGCTTTATCCTCTTTAATTACTACCGTTTCCGGATTGGTCCGGGGGTCATAGTGCCCGATGATTTCCACAAAAGCGCCATCACGGGCAGTACGCTTATCAGCGACCACCACACGGTAGCTTGGCTTGCCCCTGCCTCCAACGCGACGTAGTCTAATTCTCAGCATGCGCACTTGTCCTTCTAGCTATAATAGTCTTTTACGTTCCTTATTATGCACCATAACCATGAGGCTGTCAATGGGAAGCGGCCAAATTGTTAAGATATTATTGACGTTATCAGTCGATTCGTATATAATTGCGTTACTTAATTACAGGGGGGAGAAGATGAAAGAATTTAAAGGCAAGGTGGCCGTGATTACCGGCGCCGCCAGCGGCATTGGATACGGACTGGCGGAACGCTGCGCTAAAGAGGGCATGAAGGTGGTTCTGGCCGGTATAAATGAAAATACTCTTAAAAAAGCCGAAAAAGAAATACAAAAATCAGGAGCGACCACGCTCGTAGTTAAAACCGATGTCTCTAAAGCTGATGATGTCAAAGCGCTTGCACAGAAGACACTGGATGCCTTCGGGGTAGTACATCTGCTTTTCAATAACGCTGGTGTGGGAATATTCTCAACCGTGTGGGAAAGCACGCTGGCCGATTGGGAATGGGCACTGGGAGTAGACCTCTGGGGAGTCATCTACGGTGTTCATTTCTTCGTACCTGTTATGATTAAGCAGGGCACCAAGTGTCATATTGTCAACACAGCGGGCGCGGCCGGATTAATCAGTCCCCCCTACAATCCATACGCAGTGGCAAAGCATGGTGTGGTGGTACTCTCCGAAATGCTCTTTCGTGAGCTGGAGCAGAGGGGTCACAATATCGGAGTTTCCGTACTATGTCCGGGATTCACTAAAACTAAAGCAATGGATGCAGAGCGTAACCGTCCCTTGGCGTTAAAGAATAAACCTGGAGAAGGGATGGACATGTCAGACCCGGGCTTTCAAGCTTTTTTAAAAAGTGCTAAGCGACTGCTTGACAATGGAATGTCGCCACAGCAGGTCGCCGATATTGTTTTCGACGCCATAAAAGACAACAAATTTTATATATTCACTGACGCAGAGTCTAACAAGCCGAGGATACGAGCGCGGATGGAAGATATCCTCCAGGAACGTAACCCGACAAACGTGGCCATCAACCTGAAATAAAACGGCGTTTTGGCATATGTGTTGCCTGATTTCTGCTGCTAAGGATATAATCAGGTTATGAAGATAGCCGGACTGCATGGGTGGCAGGTAACTACGGCCCGGGCGCGGGAAATCCAGTTGGAGCTGGCGGCGGAGATAATTAGGGTCGGGAAGGTCACCAGCCCGCGTTTGATAGCCGGAGTGGACGTATCGGTGAATAGATGGGCCAAAACCGGCACTGCCGCGGTGGTTGTCCTGAGCTATCCGG
>CAZXYV010000182.1:1681-4255 GCA_964645025.1 uncultured Dehalococcoidaceae bacterium
AAGCCGGTTTATGTATCCATCGGCCACCGGATTGACCTGCTCTCGGCGGTTCGCGTGGTGCTGGACTGCTGCCGGGGCTATAGACTACCGGAGCCGACCCGGCTGGCGCATATGGCGGCGGGCGGGAATTTGAGAATTAAAAGGAGCGCCTTGGCGACTCAAGCAATATTAAAAACTCTTTAAAAGCGGAGTAGAAGAATGCCAGATTTAAAAGCCATGTTAAAAGACCTTCAGACCAGAGTTGCTGAATCCCTGGAGCGTCTTTGACATCGCCGGTAAAGAAAAAGAGATTGCGGAACTCCAGAAACAGTCATCCGCGCCGGACTTGTGGGGGGATAGGGCTAATGCCCAGAGCGTCATGCGCCAGCTGGCCGAAAAGAACCGGACGGTGCAGCGGTGGCGGGGACTGCAAAAAAGATTGGTTGACATCGCCGAGCTGATGGCCCTATCGGTCGAAGACGACGCTCTCTTAGCGGAAATAGAAAAGGAACTCAATGAGCTCAGCTCCGAGCTTACGGAACTGGAGTTCCAGCTGGCCTTTAAGAGTGAATATGACACCCGTAACGCTATCCTGGCCATCCACGCCGGCGCCGGCGGCACCGAATCGCAGGACTGGGCGGAGATGCTGATGAGGATGTACCTGCGCTGGGCGGAGCGCCGCGGCTTTGCCGCCGAGGTGCTGGACACGTCGCCGGGGGATGAGGCCGGCATCAAGAGCGTCGTCATCGCCGTCAACGGGGACTACGCCGCCGGCTATTTGAAGTCGGAGCACGGCGTCCACCGTCTGGTGCGTCTTTCGCCCTTCGATTCCGACCATGCCCGGCATACCTCCTTCGCCCTGGTGGAGGTGCTGCCTGAAGCCGAGGGTGATGTCGATGTAGAAATCAAACCCGATGATATCAAGGTGGAAACCTTCCGTTCCAGCGGCCCGGGTGGACAGCACATGCAGAAAACGAGCAGCGCCGTCAGGATTACCCACCTGTCCTCGGGGATAGTCGTCTCCTGCCAGAGCGAGCGTTCCCAGCACATGAACAAGGATTTCGCCATGAAGATACTCCGGGCGCGGCTCCTGGAAAAGGAAATCGAGAGGCAGGCCGAGGAGAAAGCCCGCCTCAAGGGGAAGCGGATTGAAGCCGGGTGGGGCAATCAAATCCGGAGCTATGTCCTCCATCCCTACCGGATGGTCAAAGACCACCGCACCGACTACGAGACCGGCAACACCGAAGCCGTGCTGGACGGTGAGCTGGACGGCTTTATTAATGCTTATTTACGCTCTATAATAGGAAAAGAAGAATGATGAAAAAGATAGCCCTGTTGTTACTGCTAGTCTGCTCTTTGCTGGTCTTTTCCGGCCCCGGCGCGGTACAGGCCGCCGGCGGCCCGGCGGTGTTGAATAGCTCGGTAGTATCGAATTTCCCCGGCAGTATTACTTTCAATATCTCCGCCACGAGCGATGTCAACATCACCGATATCCGCCTGCACTATATCGTTAACCGCCTGGAGCATGCCCGTGTTGTCAGCGAGGTTTACCTTAACTTTACCCCTTCCACCCGGGTGACGACGCAATGGGTCTGGGACATGAGGAAGACCGGCGGGCTGCCACCGGGTTCGAGCGTGGACTACTGGTGGACGGTAGCCGATACCGGCGGAAAAACTCTGGAGACGGCACCGGCCACGCTCCAGATAAAAGACAACCGCTATAGCTGGCGCAACCTGACCCGGGGCAAGGTGACGCTCTACTGGTATAAAGGGGACGACGCCTTCGCCGGGGAGTTGATGACCGCCATACAGGACGCCTTGACCCGGCTGGCGGGCAATACTGGTGCGGAAATTGAAAACCCGGTCAGCTTTTATATTTACGCCAACTCCGCTGACTTGCAAGGTTCGATGATTTTCCCCCAGGACTGGACGGGGGGTGTCGCCTTCAGTCAGTATGGCATCATCGCCATCGGTATCGGGACAAGTCGCAGCGAGATTAATTGGGGGAAGAGTGTCGTGGCGCACGAACTAACGCACCTGGTGATACACCAGCTGACCTCTAACCCGTATAATGACCTGCCGACCTGGCTGGACGAGGGTCTGGCGATGGTATCCGAGGGTACCCTGGACGCGCAGTTTACCTCGGCGCTTTCCCAGGCCAGAAGTAAGAACGCTCTTATCTCGGTGCGGAGCCTGGCCAGCCCGTTTTCAGCTTATGCCGGGGAGTCCGTCCTGGCCTATGCCGAGAGCTATGAGGTGGTCAAATATCTCATTGATACCTATGGCCAGAAAAAGATGTTCGAGCTGCTCAGTACCTTCAAGCAGGGCAGCGGTTATGATGACGCGCTGAACAAAGTCTATGGTTTTGACATGGACGGCCTAAATGCCCGGTGGCGGGCATCTTTCGAGGGCGTAGCGGTGAAATGAGGATAGAGACGGCAGTTACGTTCCTGATTAAGTCCAGGGGCTGGGGGTCGTTAGAGTTTTGACCTTTACCGCGGGAACGCTTTTTGCGGCGTCCCGGGTAGCCGGCGTGAGCAGGTCTTCCTTGGTCCAGTTAGCGCCGCACTGGATGCACTGGATGTAAACGCCGTA
>CAZXYV010000183.1:0-4254 GCA_964645025.1 uncultured Dehalococcoidaceae bacterium
GAACGGGTCTTTCACCCCGGCGAACCCGTTTTTAGCCAGTTCGGCGGCAAAGATACCATTCCGTGCCGATAGCGCAATGGGCAGTTTAAAAGACATCGTTTTATCGAAGACGCCGTCCATCGAGCCGGCCAGCTGATGGAGGACGATGCCGAAGGCGTTATGTAGCTGCTTTTCATCCAGTCCCATGAGCTTACCGGCGATGGCCGTCGCCCCGAACCCATTAATCGTGCCGGTATTGTCCCAGCCGAGGTCGAAATCAAAACCGGAGGCGACGCCCAGCCTGCAGGCGATGTCATCACCCAGCACCAGCGCCGTGATAAGGTCCAGGCCGCCGGCAGCCTGCTGTTCGGCCATCGCCAGGACGGTAGGGACGGTAGTGCCGCTGATATGCGCCGGACTGGACTTATTTTCACCTTCAGCATCCACCGGCTCGAAGTCAAAAGACCTGGTCATGAGGCCGTTCATCATGGCGGCATGGTGCGCCGGCACTTTACCCCCGTGGACGAAAATGGTGCTTTCCTCTGCCCCGCCCCATTGCTTCACCAGTGCCAGCATCGCCTGGCAACCGGCGGCATTCGCCCCGGCGATTAAACAGCCGATTGCGTCTAAAATACGCCACCTGGCCCGCTCAATAGTTAATTCATCCAGGGATTTGAAGCTGGTCTCCACAATGTTGGCCGCAAATTGATGCGAAATATCCATGATGCCTCCTTTAACGGACTTGATTAATCAGATACTGCGACTTATGGTAGCCCATACCGCGGGGACTTAGATAGTCTCGGCCGGATAGATATAGTCCGTTCCTTTTAATATCCCCTCGCAAATGATATCCAGACCGCGGTAATGGCCTGGCGACAAGTCCTGCAATGCCCCAAGCTGATTATTGTATATCGGCCGGGTTCCGGTAGGTTCCATAAACTCGATGGGAATCATCCGGCGGAAGAAAAAGTGGTAAGCATACTTCCGGGCCCTCTTTACCGTGGCTTCGTCCAGACGTTGTTTTAAGGGCAGCTTATCGAGTATCTTAATATAATCTTCGGTGGAAGAAGCATCGATGGTAATGCCTTTATTGCGTACCCAGGCCTCTCCGGCCACGATGACCGGAATACCCATACATGATAGCTCAACGCCGGTCTTGGTGCCGTAGATTATGGCGGCGTCGCACTGCATCATCACGGTGTAAGTACTGGCCTTACTTTCCGGCGGGACGATGAATATATTGCCGGGTAAGCTGGGGAAGGCCTTTTTTATCTCGTCGATGATGGGCTGCCTTGAAGGGACCACTCCCAGGATTTCCGCGGGATGGACGCGGATGATGAGCTGAAGTTCGGGCCGCCGGGAAAAATAATCTATGGTCTGTAAGACCCACGCCAGCATACTGGGAAAGGCGTTGGCCGGGTAATGTAGCTGGGCATCCCACATCACGTTGGTCAGCAGGCCGATACATGGCCGGGAAAAGTCTGCTCCCAGTTCCTGTTTGATAACGTTCAGGTCCTCCACGGGATTTTCCTGGAACCAAACCCAGTCCCTGGTGCCGTACCAGCGGCTCTTCAGATAGTCCATCAATTCGGTTTCCAGCCTGGCATCCCAGGCAATATTCTCCCACTTCGAGACGGGTTCGGACATAAGAGTGTGATGATAGGTTTCTCCGTGGCTGAAAATAAAGGTTTTACGCCGGTAGGCGGCGCACTCATTCACCACCCTTACCTTCATCTGGCGGCAGACCTCGCCGATAAGACCCTGCGGGACGTAGATACCGTGATGGAATAGGGCACATTCAAAATTAAACTCCTTTAAAAGCCGGCGTATGGCATAAGTGGTGAGCAAGGCCGCCTGGAAATACCGCCGTAACACCGGTTCGGCATACCGTTCCTTTTCCAGGTTGCCGCGGCCGTAAAACCTCAAGGCGCCGGCCAGCGCATGCTCCCCCACGGCAATACCATCCAGTGTATATTTTCCAATTTCCGTAAAAGGGACACTTGATGATATTGTTGCCGCATTCTGCCTGTCTTCCGCTGTTACGAATTCGCTGTAGCGGTGCACCGGGAGGCCGAGAGGGCGATAGATAGCTTCGCCCAGTTCAAAACAGCCCTTGCAGAGGTCTTGACTGGGCCCGTATCTGGCAAATTGCTTTATATTGGGATAATAGTTGGTAGTACATAGCTGACAGGCTGTCAATAGCGCGTCACAGAGGAGAAAGTGGACATTAGCTCCCCGTAGCGTCAGGGCGGCGCCGATGGCACTCTCCAGGCTTACCGCCGGTGTCTCACCTCCCATGCTCGTGGCTATCAGGATACGCGGCCCGTTCTGGGCTTTCCGGAGGGCCTCGTCCCAGTACTGTCTGCCCGTGGCTATTATTTTATTCCAGTCGGGGTCAGGCTTCTGACGTTTCAGATAGAACCAACGATTCAGGCGTTTATAAGCTACCGCTAACGGCACCGAACGATTTAAAAAATATCTGAACATGTTCAGAGGGCTACTCATATCCTTTCCTTCAGGCGGGTTTACCCTGATATAAGTCCCAGTAGGTTCCCTTTTTGGCGATTAATTCCTCGTGGGTGCCCTGTTCCACCACTCTGCCTTCTGCCAGGACAAGTATTTTATCGGCATTGACTATCGTTGAAAGCCGGTGGGCGATAATGATGACAGTATGGTCTTTGGAAATTTCATCAATAGCTTTTTGAACGATTCTTTCAGAGATATTATCCAGATTATTGGTAGCTTCATCAAAGATTAATATTTCCGGATTCCGTATCATGGCTCTAGCCAGAGCAATTCTCTGTGCCTGCCCGCCGGATAGCCTCATACCTTTATCACCAACGATAGTATCGTAACCTTCCGGCAGTTTGGTAATAAAATCATGGGCATCCGCGTACTTGGTGGCGCGGATAACATCCTCGCGCGTATAGCTCTCGGAGCGGAGCGTAATATTTTTTTCAATCGTATCATTGAGCATAAAAGTGTCCTGGCTGACATACCCGATATTTTTCAGCCATGACGAGAGTTTATAATCTTTGAGATTTATGCCATCAACTGTAACTGCTCCTTGATCAACTTCAAACAAGCGAAGGATGATATTTATCAGAGTTGTTTTACCTACCCCCGACCGGCCGACAAACGCCGTGGTTTTACCCTTTTCTAAAGCTATGTTGACGTCTTTCAAAATAGCCTTACGCCCTTTATAAGTAAAAGACACATTTTCGAATTTAATATCAGATTTAAAAGAGGTAAATTCTTTATCCCCATCCTCTATTTGGGCGATTTTTTCTTGAATGGCATCATACACTGTCTCGCAGTTAGGAAGCGATCCTATTATTGACATTGTCAGGTTACCCACGGTACTTATCAGAGGAGATAATCTAAGAACTGCATAAGCAAACGTCCCGAAAAGCGGGATGGCCTCTATAAAACCAACGGGGGTTATTATTTTCATGAGTATGGCTATGATGCCGATGGAAAAATACATGACTAAATTGAGGATAGGAGCAGGTACCTGTTCCCATACAGACCGCCTCCTGAAATAGTCCCAGCGTGTACGGATGGTGTGGTTGAACTTGTTTATCCAGCTTTCAGCCATGACGAAGACCTTCACCTGCTTGATACCGCTGATGGCCTCGTTGAGGACTACATTACTCTCTCTTTGGGCTTTCATCTCGCCTTGCCCGGCACGGTAGGAAATCTTCCTCCCGAGATACCTGGTAAAGAAATGATATGCCAGGGCTAACAATAACACGAAAATACTCCCCTTCCAGGATAATGAAAATAGAAGGAGCAGCACCGAGATTGATAATATAACCTGTGATGTTAATGTTGTAATCGCACTGACTACGCTTGAGATGGAAGATGGAGCGGAGATAGTGTTATATATCAGGTCTCCCTGTTTATGGTCAACAAAAAACTGGTAATCAGCATTTATATATCTGTTGAAAATCATCCTCTGGTTCGCCTCTACCAGTTGAACGCTGAAGTTGACTCTAAATCTCAAAGACAATAGTTTTACGGCAAAATCCAGAAGAGTGAGTAGTAAGAAAAGTATGCAGTAAGTGATAAACACATCGTTTATCGGTATCAGGTTAGCTACTGCCCCGAAAAATGAAAGGATAAAAGTACCCTGGTTGGATCCCGGAGAAAAAGCAGCATTCAATATGGGGTAAATTGAAGCCACGGAGGCAGCTTCCAGTCCACCGATAAGCAAGGATAACACGAACAGAATTAAAATCTTTAATTTATACGGTTTCAGGAAAAACCAGATTA
>CAZXYV010000184.1:0-4244 GCA_964645025.1 uncultured Dehalococcoidaceae bacterium
GATACCAATTTCCCTGAATTCGATTATATCTCTTGTGTTGACACCGGGCCTGGTATGCCAGAAGAAAAGTTCTTAGATTACTTCGCCTACAAAGGAATTGGGTATGGGGAAAAACGTCGGGGTCATAGAAACATAACCGAAAAATACAAAAGACCAATTATCGGGAGATTGGGTATCGGTATGCTGGCAATAGGCCAGCTTTGCTACAGTTTTGGGATAGAATCTCATTACAAAGATGATACCGGAGTAGGGAAAGCATTCAAAGCTGAAATAGACTTATTGGATATGGATGTGCCAGATATCGATGAAAGCCTTAGTAAGGAAAAAACGGAAGGTTCGGATAAGGAAATAAAGGTCGGGAATTGGCGATTAATTAGAGTCCCATATGATGAATCGCGGCAAGGATTCCGGATATATACCTCAGATATTAGAGAGACATTCAGAAAGGAAATGAAGGACAGCATCGACGACGAGGACAAACGGGATATATCCTTCAGTCTTACGAAGCTGCATGAGATTTATTATGATCTCGTCAAGAGGTCTATCAGGGAGATGGGGGCGTACTTAGAGACTGTATGGGAATTGTGTATTCTTTGCCCAATTCCATACTTTAGCGTTAAAGGCTTTCCAGTAGGGCTTTCAGTTTTCAGTGAAGAGGCCAAAGATGAAGAATACAAGAAAGCAGTACGTCTAATCAGAGTAAAGCAGTCAGAACTAGAGAGTTATAACTTCAAAGTCATATTTGATGGTATAGAACTTAAAAGATATTTGAGGCTGACAAAAGAGGAGAATACGGTACCTCGCCTCTTCTTTATTGATTTAGACGAAAAGGTGGCAGAGAGAAGACTCAGATACTCTGGATATATCTACGGACAAACAAAAGCCGTGAGACCCTACGAATTAAGCGGTGTCCAAATAAGATTGCGAAACGTGGGTATAGGTGGTTATGATAGCACATTTTTAAAGTATGACAAGAAGATAGAGACAATCAGAAACAGGTGTGACCTGCCCCCCCAAAACGATACCAGTTATAATATCGTAAAAAGGGGGGAAAGATGGTCAGGAAATCATACACACCGGAGCAAATCATCAACAAGCTTCGCGAGGCTGAAATAATGCTCAGCCAGGGGGCTACCCTCACGGTAATCTTGAAGAAAATTGGCGTTAGTGACGCTACCTACTATCGGTGGCGTAAAGAATACGGTGGGATGAGAGTAGACCAGGCTCGGCGGCTCAAGGAGCTGGAGCAGGAAAATTCCCGACTCAAGAAGCTGGTTGCTGATCTCAGCCTGGATAATGCCATACTCAAGGAAGCCTCCCGGGGAAACCTCTAAGCCCGTCCAAGAGACGCAAGATGGTGTTGCAGGTATCTCAGAAGTTATCAGTCTCGGAAAGGCGGGCATGTAAGGTGTTGGATCAAGCTAGGGCTACGCAGCGGCGCATACTGTCACCACCATCCGATGAGAAGCAGCTTACCGACGATATTATTACTCTGGCGACGAAATATGGCAGGTATGGTTATCGGAGAATAACAGCTTTATTAAACGATAGTGAGCACGGATGGAGAGTGAATCACAAAAGGGTAGAACGGATCTGGAGAAAGGAAGGACTTAAGGTGCCCAAGAAACAACCAAAGAGAAGCAGATTATGGCTTAATGACGGTTCCTGTATCCGGCTCAGGCCAGAGCATGAGGACCACGTCTGGAGCTATGACTTAATGATAGACCACACCGCCGATGGCAGGGCCTTTAAAATACTGAACATCATCGATGAATTCACCAGGAAGAATTTGAGTACGAAGGTTAATCGCCGGATCAGGTCTCAGGATGTGATAGATGAGCTTTTTGAACTGTTCGTTCTGCGCAGCATCCCGGAGCATATACGTTCTGACAATGGTCCCGAGTTCACCGCCAGGGCAGTGAGGAAATGGCTGAACCGGCTGGGAGTAAAGACGCTATTTATTGAACCTGGTAGCCCATGGGAGAATGGTTACATCGAATCCTTTAACGGGAAGATGAGGGATGAGCTTCTGAGCCGGGAAATCTTTATTACCCTTCAGGAAGCTAAGGTCTTGATAGAACAATGGCGAAGGGAATATAATCAGGTGCGCCCACATAGTGCTCTGGGATATAGACCGCCAGCTCCTGAGACTAGACTAAGTATGGTTACGACTTGACAAGTGGTATCGCTATTGGGGGCAGGTCAGGTAGAAACAGGAACTGACATAGGCAACGGGAGTCTAGTCCTCTATCTTCAATTAGCTTCTTCAGAAGCCTATTTTGTCCTTCGATTTGCCCATACCAATGCTTGGTGTCGACCCGATCAAGAGACCTGTGCGATTTCACCTCGCAGAGCGCTAGTCGGTCCGTAAAACAGATAAGCAAGTCCATCTGATTGTGATACATCGCGTCTCTCGGCACTTCGGGCGGCAATGGCAACACAACCTCGATAAAAATGTAGCAACGACCCCATTGTTCCTCTTTGGCCTTTGCCCACGTCTCCACTTCGTCTAAACAGACAGGGGCATCCCTGAGGTTATCAATCCATTTCTTGGCATCGCTTGGCTGGAACTTGTTGCTAGCTCCTATATAGAGTTCCATGGTATTTGCTCTTTATGTTAGCCCTCGGCATCTATGATAGCATAGATAGGAGAGTCATGCTATCATGTGTGAGATATTTCAAGGCTTAGTGGGATCGAAAGGTGTTGTATTCAGTCCACTTAAGGGACTCAAACCTCAGTAGACCAGTGCAAAACTCTTAGAAAAAGTTCTACCTTTTATAAGCACGGTCTACCAAACGTAACTATTCAACATCCGAGTATTCAAACTTTCGTTGAATTATCTTTCACTTCGCCCGAGTAATTTGCCATTGCCTCAGGTTTGGGAAGACTATTGCTCTGCATAGAATTGCACATTGTGACGAAAAGTGTGATCGTACAGACGAATCACTCAGTGCGAGCGGTCTTTGCAACACGATTGCCGCAGTTACCCCAGCAGATGTTATACAACCCGCAAGATGCACTGCAGTATAATTGGCATATAAGAGGCACGTCGAAATCATACAAGGATTAGAACGCATCTGGCCTAGTTTAAGGGGTAGGGTCATCGGGATGGGTCGGCACTTATGGCTTTACGGAGAAATTGCAGGGCTTCTTCACTCTTGCATTCGGGCTAGCTACTTTCTCGCGGCATCTCCCGCTTAGCCTCTGCTAGGTCAATCCTCGCTTTATGTCCGTGTTTTTCGAGCAGATGAAGCAAGTTGCCTCCGTTGAGGAGAGTAAGGGGTTTCCCTCTTGCAAACTCATACGCGTCCGGGCCGTAGTCTGAAGTAGTAACAAGTATACCCTTCATCGCGCCTTCATTCAGGACCGTTCCGTACAGGTCTCGGACCGCAGACACTCCGACAGTGTTGGTATACCGTTTCGCCTGAGTAACGGTCTTTCCACCGCGGATCGGGTCAGAATCGAAGGCCACAGCATCCACGCCGCCGTCTCGACTCGCCCTAGTAACCTTCACCTCATTATTAGGACCGCCATACTCCTTCTCGAACAGTTCCCTTACCAAATGCTCGAAGTCTTGCCAGTACATCATTGCTAGATTAACAGCTTCTTGCAGTCCATTTGCGACGGCGTAGGACGCGATGAATCGCTTGTCGCCTCGCTCGATTTTCAGTATTGGAGCAATAGGTGTCATGCTATGAAGTCTTGAGCTCCCCACCCCCTTAAGCTGTTTGAAACATGCCTTTGGGTCCACATTTGCCAAATTGATCTGTAGGAATTCGTTTTTGTTTGTCTGGAGTGATAACACACAAGGGTTTATCTCTTGTCCGGTAGCGGGAGCAACGGATTTTACATACCCATTGAACACGACTGACGAAATAGCGCCTGCTTGATCAGCTTTAAAAAGCTCGTAAACGGTGCGTAGTGCAATTTGATAGAGCAGGTCATCGTAGAGTTTATTCAATTGCGGTCCGGAAGTATGACTCTCAACAAACTGGTCCCTTGATTGAACGTACCGAACCTCTCTTAGTGTCGGAATACTGCCGATTGGTGGAAGCTGATAGTCTACGAGAAGCAGTTTGTTTTCTGGGTTATAGTCCAACTGATAGGACTGTGGAAAATAGTCAGGGTACGCTGATTTCGATAGAAGCATATCACAATAGTCCAGTATCGCTTCAGGTCTTCCATGATCGTAGACTGCTTTTCTCTCATAAATGGCCACGTTGGCCTTTTTACGTTTTCTGAT
>CAZXYV010000185.1:0-4243 GCA_964645025.1 uncultured Dehalococcoidaceae bacterium
CTCTTCAAGACGCGCAACTCGCCGCTGACCTATGAAAGCGAAAAGTTCGTCGAGGACTACGTCTACTTCGATATCCCCGCCGCGGAATACCTGGTAAAAAAGGGGGTAATCCTCGTCGGCCTGGACAACATCACCATCGGCCATTTCAAAGAGACGGACAATCTCGGAAAAACGCACCGGACATTTCTTGAGGCCGGCGTCTATATCCTGGAGGACTGTGCCCTGGGGCACGTGCCGCCCGGCGAGTACGAATTGCTCTGCCTGCCGCTGCTCATGTACAACGGTGATGCCGGGCCCTGCCGCGCTATCCTGAGACCGCTAAAATAAGAATTCTAGTTAAGGAAGGAAAAAGCAATGAAGATTCTGGCTATCTCGTGCAGTCCTCACCAAGACGGCAATACCGTTACCCTGTTGAATAAGGCGCTTGAGGGCGCTAGAAAAGACGGCGCCGAGGTGGAGCTTTTCAGCGTGGCTGGTAAAGATATCAGGCCCTGCGATGCCTGCCGGGCCTGCGCCAAGACCGGCAAATGCATCGTCAAAGATGATGTAACGCCGCTTCAAGAAAAAATGCTTGCCGCCGACGGCATCATCTTCGGGACGCCGGTATATTTTTACGGCATGGCGGCCCAGGCCAAGGCCATTATGGACCGGACTACCGCGCTGGCCGTGCCCGGACGAACACTGGCCAACAAAGTCGGAGGCATTGTCACAGTGGCGGGCAGCTTTGGACTGGTCGATGTTGTCAAGGACTTCTGCTTCTATTTCTTCTCACGCCGGATGCTGATGGCTAACTATGTCGCCGCTTATGGCCTTAGTACCGACGAGCTGAAAAAGATGGAAAAGTGTATGCAGGCTGCCTACGACCTGGGGCGGACGATGGTAGCGCTGGTCAAAGCGAATTTCCAGTACCCCGTCGAGCTCATGGGGCGGGCGATAGCGTACGGCACGCATACGAAATAAAAAAAGCAAGTGGCAAGTAACAAAAAGGGGGGTGTAACAGCCCCTCTTTTCTTTTTTATAAACAAAATCCCCATGCTCTTAAAATAAAATGACCTCGTCTCCCTTTACAAAAGGGAGAGTGAGAGGGATTTTGTAGAGCACTATTTAAAAATGCTTCTCCATCACTCTCAATTGTCATTGCGAGCCATCCCGACAACAGTCGGGAGGCGCGGCAATCTCTATTTGTGACTTAAAAATATCTTCGTCTAACCGTCGCAAATGCTCCCTCTACTCTCTAACCTCTATACCGTTACCCGACAAATTAACCTGGTCAAAATAGAACAAAAGTGCTAATATTATATTCACATTTGATACCGGGGGGTGAGCATGAGGTTATTAAAATTCGCTATGGAAAGCAAACGGTGGGACCTGGCGGCGCATACGATAGTCCTGGCGACCGTCAGGGTACTCAATCAGGGGGTGAAGCCGGATGGCAGACAAAATAAAACAAAAAAAGGGCGGGCAAAAGGGTAATCGGAACGCTGAGAAGCACGGTTTTTATACTCAAGTATTCGCTGAGGCAGAGAGACTCGATTTTAACGATGCTGCCGGCATAGAAGGTATTGATGAAGAAATTGCTTTATTAAGGCTGGAGATAAAAAAAGCGATTTCAGGAGGCAACGAGAGGAACTTATTGTTGTTGGTAAAAGCTTCAAACGCCCTTGAGAAGCTGATACGCACCCGTTACCAGATTACGTCGGCCCAGCGGAAGGGACTTAAGGAGGCCATCGAGAACGTCATCAAGGACGTTTTGGTGCCTCTCGGGATAAACATCGGCGGTGCGGCGATAACCAGGAAGATTTCACCGTAAATTAACATCAAGCAAAAAACGAATGCCCTGATTTTGAAGCTAACTTAACATATAACGAAAAACGAATAGCTGAAGCTAATTACTCGTAAAAAATTGTAAAAAATAATAAAAAAACGAATAACGGTAGCGTGAATGGAAAAAACAATCATTAATCAATTACGTCCCTACCAGCGTGAGGTGGCCCTGGCGATACTCGATAGTATCTTCGGCGGCAAAGGGCTGACCTTTTCCGTGGAAATCGCCCGGCAGGGGGGCAAGAACGAGCTTTCGGCCCAGCTCGAGCTGCTCCTGCTGACTTTACACATGGCCGAGCCGAAAAACCTGATAAAATGCTCGCCCACTTTCAAACCGCAGACCGTTATCTCCATGATGCGCCTGAAAGACCGGCTCAACGACGCCGGTTTCGACGGCATCTGGACGTCCGAGCTCGGCTACATCGTCAGGCTGGGGAACGCCCGCGCTATCTTCCTCTCCGCCGACGAGTCGGCCAACGTGGTCGGCAACACCGCCCAAATCCTGCTGGAAATCGACGAGTCGCAGGACGTCAGCCGGGAAAAATACACCAAGGAGTTCAAACCGATGGGGGCGACGACCAACGTCACCACCGTCCACTACGGCACGACCTGGGACGATACCACGCTGCTCGAGGAGGTGAAGCAGACCAACCTCGAGCTGGAGCGCCGGGATGGCATCAAGCGCCACTTCCGCTACGACTGGGAGGACGTGGCCAGATACAATCCGGACTACCTGGCTTACGTACGGGGGGAAAAGGAGCGGCTGGGTGAGGACCATCCCCTTTTCCTGACGCAGTACCGCCTCTTGCCGATTACGGGCGGGGGAGGCTTTTTCAGTGCGCAGCAGCGGGCGCAGTTGCAAGGGGAGCATCAACGGAGGCGTCAGGCCGAGCCGGGGAAAGTCTACATCGCCGGGATAGACCTGGCGGGGGAAGAAGAGGGAGATGGTGAATTTCTTATCACGCCAAATCCCAAGCGCGACTCTACCGTGGTCACGATAGGGGAACTGGACTTTTCCGGCGGTGATGGCGTGATCAAAGAACCTCATATCAGCATCGTCGAGCATTACCGGTGGACGGGTAAAAAGCACACCGAGCTTTACGCGCAGCTGGTGGATATATTAAAGAACATCTGGCGGTGCCGCCGGGTAATGGTGGACGCGACCGGGGTAGGCGAGCCGGTGGCGTCGTTTCTCAGGAAGGCGCTGGGCTCGCGGGTGGTGCCGTTCACTTTCACGCAGAAAGCCAAGAGCGAGCTGGGCTTCAACCTGCTGGCGGCGGTCAACTCCGGCAGACTTAAGATGTATAAGGGCGATGGCTCGGAGGAGTATCAAGAGTTCTGGGGGGAGATGGAGCGGGCGCGGAGCCAGTACCGGGCCAGCCAGACGATGAACTTTTACGTCGACCCCTCGCAGGGCCACGACGACTTTTTAATGAGCCTGGCGCTGCTGGCGGAGGCGGGGCAAAGCTATATGCCGAGAAGCGCAAGGGGGGGAGAGAGGGAGTGAGAAAAGTGGGATTATCCCACTTGACATATTATCCCACCGATGTTATAATTCAATTATGAAGGCTAGGATAATTAAGGATATAGCATTTCAAAGAGTAGCTGAAAGTGTAAAACCGGACGCTAAAAAGCGAGTGGTTTTGCCCAAAGCTCAAGTGCGGGAAGGCGTTACTTATCATATTTACTCAAACAGCCTCGGGCAGATTGTGCTGGACCCGCAGGTGACTATTCCCGCTTCAGAAGCCTGGCTGTTTAAAAACCCAGAAGCCCTGGCATCGGTACGGCGGGGCTTAAGCGATGCGGCAAAGGGCAGAGTGTCGAAAGTCGATATTGATAATCTATAAGGTCAAACACCTTGTTCGAGTTACAATGGACCAAGGGAGCCGAAGAGACTTATAACCTCCTCAAGGGTGACGCATCACAGAAGAAACGCTACAACGCAGTCAAGAAAACCATACAATTCCTCGCAGAAAACCCCCGGCACCATAGCCTGCAAACCCATGAGTATTTGAGTCTAAAAGGTCCTAACGGAGAGAAAGTGTTCGAGGCATACGCGGAGCAGAACACGCCAGCGGCCTACAGAGTGTTCTGGTATTACGGTCCTACCAGGGGTATAATCTCCATTATCGCGATTACTCCTCATCCGTAGGCGCCGTAGCGCTCCCCTTATTTTTTGTGTATGATATAGGCATTGTATTTTTAAGGAGGGTCTGACGTGGCGCAAAAAGAACTGGAAGCTAAAGTGGCGGCGATAGATAACCATCTGACTAGAGTCAAGGGCGTCAAGCAGTAAAATACTAAACTCTAAACGATGGAGCGGATTCTCACGGTCGCTCCGCTCCCTCAGAATGACCGATGATGACCCCCTCCCTTTTTCCCCATACGGGGGGAGAAGGGGAGGGGGTTAGTTGTTTAT
>CAZXYV010000186.1:0-4235 GCA_964645025.1 uncultured Dehalococcoidaceae bacterium
CCAACCGTTTGTCCCCAGGAACATCTTCCCGCTCCTTGACCACAACCTGGCGAATAGCTTCATGTTCCCCGAGCACTGCCTCGATTTCCCCTAGCTCAACGCGGAACCCGCGAATCTTCACTTGATGATCGGCACGGCCCAGGTATTCAAGATCTCCGTTGGGAAGGTATCGGGCTACATCACCCGACTTGTACAATCGTTCACCAGGAATATGGCTAAAGGGGTTGGGAATGAACCGCTCACCTGTCAATTCCGGACGGTTGAGATACCCTCGAGCCAGACCTGCACCCCCGACATATAGCTCGCCTGCAACCCCTATCGGAACTGTCTGTAAATTCCGGTCCAGCACGTAAACCTGCAAGTCGGGTATAGGGATGCCGATGACGCTCCCTCGCTTGTTTTGGACATCCTCGGTGGTTATCGGTCGGTAAGTAACATGCACCGTCGTCTCCGTAATCCCGTACATATTAACCAGTTGTGGTTTCTTATCTCCATGCCGCTTGATCCAGGGCTTCAAGCTCTGTAATTCCAGGGCTTCGCCACCAAAGATAATCGAGCGAAGGCAAAGAGTACCTTCGCCCTTTAAGCTTTCCTCCGCCTGTATTAGCTGTTTGAATGCTGACGGGGTTTGACTGAGAACCGTAACGCCTTCCTTCACCAGCAACTCGTAGAATACCTTCGGCGACCTGCTCACTTCGTAGGGAACTACCACCAAACGTCCGCCGTATAGCAATGCCCCCCATATTTCCCACACGGAAAAATCGAACGCGTAAGAGTGGAACATCGTCCATATATCTTCTTGCCCGATATGGAACCATGATTCCGTAGCCGTAAAGAGACGCACGACGTTCGCGTGTGTAATGAGCACACCTTTGGGTTTGCCAGTCGAACCCGAGGTATAAATAACGTATGCCAGATTCTCGGGCTTTACCTCACTTAGAAGGCCCCCGTCGGCCCTTGCATTGTTAAGCTCCGATTCAACGTCAGGAGTGTCAAGATGCAGTATTTTAGCCGAATTTGAGGGCAGATTAGCCGCCAGGCTCTTTTGCGTTAATATTACCGATGCACGCATATCTTCAAGCATAAACGAAAGGCGTTCCTTCGGATAGACCGGGTCAAGTGGCACATAGGCACCACCTGCCTTCAGGATTCCCAATATGCCAATGACCATCTCAAGAGAGCGTTCCATAAACATGCCGACGAGTATATCCGGGCCCACGCCCAAAGATTGAAGGTAGTGTGCCAGCCGGTTCGCACGCTCGTTTAGCTCTCTATATGTAAGATGCTTACCTTCAAAGACAACCGCTACGCTATCCGGTGTCTTTTCCACCTGGGCTTCAAATTGCTGGTGCAGGCATATATTCTCGGGATACTTCACGGCTGTGTTATTCCATTCTATAAACAGCTTTTTAAGCTCTTGTTCAGGGATTATGGACAACTCAGCGATGGAGTGGTCTCTCCTGATTGCAATATCATTCAAAAGAATCTCGAACTGCTCCCACATGCGGTCAATAGCCGTTTTGTCCAGCACCTTTTCATCGTATATCCAGACCAATTCCTGGCCATCATCCGGGATAACAATCAAAAGATCAGCATCGTACTTTGACCGATAATCAGATAAGCTTCCCACGCGCTCTAAGGCAACAGGCAATCTTCCGCTGAATTGACCGTTGCATTTCTTACGGAGGTCAGGGTCCCTTAGCATGAGGTCTTGGGCGTACGATCCATGCGCTCTTAATGATTTTATCTGTTGCCGGATTGTTTGATAGAATTGCTCAAACCTTTGCTTGTATTCGACCTCTATATGTAGCGGCAAGTGTGACGCAAAAAGGATTTCCGTATTTGAAAGCTCTTGCTTCAACATTGCGTCCCGATAACAAACATCAAAACTTTCTTTACCGCCGATACGGCTGAGGTACAGCAGGAAAGCCGTTAGTAAAAGATTCCCGCGGTTATCAAGAATTTCTTCACTGGCCAAAGCTGATGTAGCTATGGAAAATCGTTTTTCGGTATATTGTGGATTGCCATCGCCTGATGTCCGCCGTTTTACGTAAGGAATTTCGATTGGCTCAAGGCATAACAATCGTTGTATCCAGTATTCTTCGTGCTTACAAAGGGCCGAGCTAGTTTTGGTAATGGTATCTGCAAATTCAGCCTCTAGTTCGGGAAGCTTGTCCCCCTCCCGCAATCCGCATCTCACCAGAAAATCGGATGGATAAAGTGGTTCGCCGTTAAACGAAATAAAATTACGAAGTGCCACCTCCTGGCTCCCGGTGGCTAAATGAATGGTCTCATTTGTAGCCAGGGTTATAGTGCCCGGCATTACGGCGGGCTTTGACTTTAAAACTTCCAACTGCTGCACGATAATGGCCTGATTACCAAGAAAAAGTTTCGGAAGGCCCAACGGGTTAGGGTAAGAACCATAGTCTAAAGCACGGAACAGGGCGTAAATTTCATCGGCAGAGCGGGTCCAATCGACTATGCCAGCAGCCTGAGGCCTTTTCCAACGGGGAAAGAATGTTCGGTTTTCAAGGCTTTGCTGAACTGGTTTAATTCGTTTCTCGGCGAGTTCGTCTATAAGTTCCGCAAAGCCCTCGATGCTTTTTTCATAACATTTAGCGTTGAGTGTCAAGGCAGTTTCGTTATCAGAAATGGGAAAAACCTTTTGGATGAGAATGTCGCCTGCATCTATGACATCGGTCATAACGTGCCACGTGATTCCATGCAGGTTCTCTTGATTCATAATGGCCCAGTTTGTGGCATTGTTGCCGGCATACCTCGGCAATATGGCGTCATGGAAGTTTATGGCATATATTCGGGGTAACGTTAATATTTCGTTCGGCACCTTAGAAAAGTTGTCGATACTGAAAAAGAAGTCAAAAGGCTCTTGCTTAAGTAGCCCGACGATGTCGGCATTCGGCAATATTTGCCGCAGTTTTTTTTCTTTCGCCCAGCGAAGGACAGACGGAGAAGCAGAAATAACACCGCAAATCTGATGACCTTTTTGGAGTAAAATTTCTCCACATTGAATCAGCCGCGATTTATCACCCATAAGGAAGCAGGTAAATTTACAGGATTGATGCATAGCGCACCTCTAACTGTAATATTTCTAAAAAATAAAGTTTGACCATACTTTTAACTCGACCCATACAATTTCTCTAACGGTTATTTGTATTGAACTTTAATTCTTGGTAGAGTAATCTGCCCATCTACAATAATGAACTTCCCAGCTTCGTCCCTCTATGGCAACGGCCGCCGCGAATCCGGGAGCAGGCTTTAAGTCTTGAATCGACCATCGGGATACTGCCCTGGCATCTCCGTTTATACCTAGTAGCCTGGCTGGTTCACCTGGCACCAGCGATACGTCAAAGCCGTCTAAAGGCCCAGACAGGCCGTCTCCGGTTGCCTTTAAAAAAGCTTCCTTACGCGTCCAGCAGTTAAAAAACGCCTCTCTCCTAGCGCTTTCAGGCAATGTATAAAAAGCAGCACTTTCTCTTGCAGAGAAGAATCGCTCAGCGATTGGCTCCATCTCAGAAAGGTCTCGAATGTATTCGATATCCACTCCGATTTCAGTGTCACGGGTGAAAGCATAAAGAGCTAGCGCCTTAGAGCAAGACATATTAAAACGAATCGCTCCACCGCCAAATTTATCAGCGAGCGCTGGTTTTCCATTCTTTCCATAACAAAACTGCAACCGACCCGGCTCAACATTCAAATAGTAACCTAAGAATGTTCTCAGTATCCCGCGGCGGACGATGAAACGCTGCCTATCCTCCTCAAAATGAAACCGTTCCGCCCTCCGCCTCTCGCCTGCAGAGAGCACATTGTTAAATCGCGATAGCGGTTTATTTAACGAAGCGCACCAGACATGTATTTCGTTAGCTGTCAATTCTCTACCCAAATTATGAGGAACAAATAATACATTATTCAACTCAATAATCAAGCTTCTGTATTTTTATACAGTGTACAAATATAAGGTTAGAAAAAAGTAAAAATTCGGTTATAAGACGGCAAGAGCCAGAAATTTTACTAATAAATCGAGAGGCATCCAGCCAAGCGCTGACTATGTTTAGTTGAAAGATTTCATGAAGGCTGGCAAGAACAGGCTGACCCGGGACATTGTTCGCGATGCTACCAAAGCTAAGGTGCAAGACATTAAGCGTTAAAATGCCCTCTTTTCCTTGGACCGTAAATATGATAGGAACTGCTTTGCTACTCATGCCCTATCATATTAT
>CAZXYV010000187.1:0-4232 GCA_964645025.1 uncultured Dehalococcoidaceae bacterium
CCCACGTCGGCGTCTTTCGCCTCGCCGGGGCCATTGACCACACACCCCATCACCGCTACCTTAATCGGTCTGTCTATTTTTTGCAGCCTCTTTTCGACTTCTTGCGCCAATTTTACCACGTCCGCCTCGGTACGGCCACACGTGGGGCAACTCACTAAAACCGGCCCGCGCTGTCTTAAGTTCAGGCTCTTTAAAATCTCGTAGGCGGCGACCACCTCCTCACGGGGAGGGGCGGTCAGCGAAACGCGTATCGTGTCCCCTATCCCCTCCCATAATAAAGCGCCGATGCCCACCGCGCTGCGGATAATGCCAGAACGGGGCGTGCCCGCCTCGGTAATGCCGACGTGCAGGGGATAAGGCATCTTGGTGGCTATACTCCGGTACGCCTCGATAGTCGTTGGTACATCGAAGGCTTTTAAAGACACTTTAATTAAATCGAAGTCGAGGCTCTCCAGCAGGTGCACCTGCCCTAAAGCGGCCTCGACCATTCTTTCGGCGATACCGATCTTTTTCTTAGTCGTTTTCGGCTTGCCCACCGTCCCTCTCTGACTGCGACAGGCGGGCAAACTGCCGGCGTTCACCCCGATGCGGATAGGGACGCCCCTTTCCTTCGCCGCCAGGGCTACCTTTTTTATCTTCTCCGGCTCGCCTATATTTCCCGGATTTAACCGCAGACCGTCCACGCCATTTTGCAGCGCCGCTAAAGCCAGGCGGTAATCGAAGTGGATATCCGCCACCAGCGGGATTTTAATCCCCTTCTTTATGTCAACTATAGCGCCGGCGGCCTGGGCATCCGGCACGGCGACGCGGATAATCTCGCAGCCGTAGTCCTGTAACTCTTTAATTTGCCGGACAGTCGCCTTAACGTCGCGGGTGTCGGTCTTGGTCATGGACTGCACCACGACGGGCACTCCCCCGCCGATGGTGACGCCACCGATATTTATGGATTTACTGACGCGGCGGTGGTTCATGGTATCAGGCTCCCTCCAGTTATCCATCGCACCAGGTCCTGGTAGGTAATCAGCACCATTAATCCCAGCAGGATGAAGAAACCGACCGAGTGTACGATGCCTTCGACTCTCGGCGAGACGCGCTTGCCGCGCCTGACCCACTCCAGCAGGATAAACGCTATCCGGGCGCCGTCGAGGGCGGGGAACGGTATTATTTGCGTTATCCCGATAGCGATGCTGATGAACGCCGTCAGCTCCAGCAGCGGACTTATGCCCGACTGGGCTACCTCTCCGGCGACCTGCACGATGCCCACCGGCCCGGCCGGCACGAACGGCACCGTGCCGATAATCATGCCGATGATGCCATTCTTATACAGAATAAGTGTCTCAATGCAGTCACGCGCGCCGGTGGGGATTGCTTTCCAGAAAGGAAGACTCTCACTAACGATTACGGCGGTCCCGTTCTGATATCCGTACCCTATCCCGATGGCCCCCTGCCCGGCCGGTGGACGCCAGCGCGGCACGAGCCTGACCGTCTCGGTGGTAGCATCGGTATGCTTGAGGGCTATAGAAATTTCCGTACCTATTCCAAGCTGAATATCGCGGGCGAGGTCGCCGAAGCTTTTTACCGGTTTATTGTTCACACTGATAATCGTATCTCCGGTCTTAATACCGGCCATCTCGGCTGGAGAACCCGGGGCAACCTGTTCTACCACCACCTGTCCGTTGATAATATTATGGGGCACCATGAACGCCACCGCGAGCAGCACGAAAGGCAGGAGCAGGTTCATAATCATGCCGCCGCTCATGACCAGCAGCCGGACGGCGTGGCTCCGGGCCGCCAGCGCCCGCGGCGCGGTGGGGTCGACCTCTCCGGAAAGCTTGTTAAAACCGCCGAAGGGTATCCAGTTGATGGAATATATCGTCTCCCCCCACTTTTTTCCATAGATACGGGGCGGGAAACCGATGCCGAACTCTTCCACCCAGGCGCCGGTGGCCTTGGCGGCGATAAAGTGCCCCAGCTCATGGACGATGATAAGCACGGAGAGGACAATTACGCCGGCGACTATCGTCAGTATCATCTATCGTCTCCCCTGGCGAGGCTAAGAACCATATCTCGCGCCCATCTATCCGCCGCCATTATCTCCTCAATCGAAGGATGATTTACTTTCGCATGTTTTTCCAGCGCCTGCGCCACCAGTCTGGCGATATCGGTGAACTTTAGCCGCCCCGCCAGGAACAGCTCGACGGCCACCTCGTCGGCGGCGCAGAGGACGGCCGGGCAGGTCCCCCCTTCTCTCCCCGCCCCGATAGCCAGCCGGAGACAGGGGAATTTATCCATATCGGGCGGCTCGAAGGTAAGCGCGCGTATTTTATTCCAGTCGAGGCGGGGCAGCTCCGGGTTGTCAGAGCGGTCGGGATAAGATAGCGCGTACTGGATGGGCAACCGCATGTCGGGATAGCTCAGCTGGGCCTTGACCGAGCCGTCTTGAAACTCCACCATGGAGTGGATGATGCTCTGGGGGTGGACGAGCACGGTCACGTTATCGATAGGCATCTTGAAAAGCCAGTGAGCTTCGATGACCTCCAGCCCTTTGTTCATGAGGGTCGCCGAGTCGATAGTTACCTTTTTACCCATCCGCCACGAGGGGTGCTTTAACGCCTGGGCGACGGTTATCCCGGCCATTTGCTCTTGAGAATAGCCTCGGAAAGGCCCGCCGGACGCCGTCAGGATGATGCGGCGCGCTTTCGTCCTCTCCCCGCGGAGGCACTGCCAGATGGCGCTGTGCTCGCTATCGACGGGGAGTATCCTGGCGCCGCTTTTCTTCGCCGCGGCGGTGATGATTTCCCCGGCGGAGACCAGCGACTCTTTATTGGCCAGGGCGATGGTTTTCCCCGCCTTGACCGCCGCCAGTGTGGCGCCGAGGCCGGCGGTACCGGAGGTCGCTATCACCACCATGTCTATATCGGGATGAGAGGCAATATCTTCCAGCGACAGAAATTCGCAGCCGGGTGTTTTTAAGCGGTCTTTATCTTCTTGTTCGATATTGACGCAGCAAACGAGCTCCGGCCGGAACTCGCTGACCTGCTTGGCCAGTAAATCGATGTTTTGGCCGGCCGCCAGCCCGAGGACGCGGAAGCGCCCCGGCAGTAAACGGACGATTTCCAGCGTTTGCCGCCCGATGGAGCCGGTAGAGCCCAGTACGGCCAGGCGCTTGACCTTGGTGACCATAATATTTATATCTTACAACAAATGGGGAGTTGAAGCTAATTGAAATGGGTTGTCATTGCGAGGAGCCGTAGGCGACGCGGCAATCTCTCTCTTGGCCTTGAAAGAAGTGTGGTGAACCTATCCCCTTCAGGGTGAACCCTTCTGGGTGAACCCCTGCCCCCCTTCCCTTTCCCGATAAATCGGGAGGGAAGGGGGAGGTTTTTTTAGAGGTTTGGCTCGCACCCCGCTCGCCAAACCTCCGGGCGGTGTCCCACCACTGGGATGAAGAAGGGGAGAAAGATGGGTTGAATCTCCCTTGGTCCCTTCCATTCGCTCCGCTCAGGACATGCTCTTAAGAAGGAGGGAGCGACCGGGTTAAACCAAAGGAAACCGGTTTGCATGATCATCCTCTCCCCTTCGTAAGGGGAGACAGGAGAGGGATTTAATAAAGGGAGAGTTAGAGAGGGATTTTCCACAAAACCCCTATTTGGCCCATCTTTACGAATGAAAGAGACTTGTTATTCTAATAATTTATTATATAATTTAGTGATGCAAGAAATTACTGAATTAGACGACAAGGAACAACTTAAAAGAGAATGGAGAGTATTTCTTCTTGAATGTGAATATTCAAAATATTATAACCGTACAAATCTTTTAACTGGGGGTTCTCTTGTTAAAAATCCGGTTCTTGAACAGTTGCTGCCTTCATTACTCTTAATACGTGTTGTTTCTATATTAGATGAATCTTTAAAGATCGAGCTTAAAATCCTTGGAATAAAGTTGCCGCAACGAAGTTTTAATAATGACTTACATGGACGCATTGGAATCCTCGGAGAGAAAAGAACGATATCCACAGTTGATGAACTTCAAACTCTTAGGTGTCGCAGGAATCATTTAGCTCATGATATAGATTTTGCTAACTGGGATGAATTATCATCCGCCGTCGATCTTGTTGAATTTACTTTACAGGAATTGGAAATTGTGGGGTCTAGGCCGAAGCTTGAATATTTTGGAGAAAGAAGTGCGATAAAGGAATCACCTGATCCAAAAGTAAAATGGATTAGAGATTT
>CAZXYV010000188.1:0-4205 GCA_964645025.1 uncultured Dehalococcoidaceae bacterium
GAAATCAACCAGGTCAAAGCCTGCGTGGAGTTCATGACCATGCTGGGCGAAATCGCCCCCGGCTGCAAGTCCACGGTAGGGCTTTCCAACGTTTCCAACGGCGCGCCCACCGAGCTAAGGTGCTGGCTGAACCGCACCTACATGATTATGCTCATGCGCTACGGGCTGTACTCGGCCATCGTGGATGCCTTCGACGAAGAACTGGCGGCCATAGCCCGCGGCAAGAGGCCGGATATCGTGGCGCTGGTGCATAAGATGATGGACGGGGACAAACCGGATATCGCCTCCCTGCCTAAAGAGATGGCTTACTATGCCAGGACGGTCAGGGTGCTGAAGGGGGAATCGCTCTACTCGGCCTCCTGGCTGGAAGTATAATAAAAGCATTTGTCATTGCGAGCGAAGCGAAGCAATCCGTTGTCCCGGACTGGCGGATTGCTTCGGGTTTCACCCTCGCAATGACAAATCCATAAAAGTATAGTAAAGTAAAATATAGCTGGTATGACAAGCAAACACATAACCGTGCCGGAGCCCGGCGTGCGGGAAATAGCTCACCAGCTGGCCTACAAGCTGGCCCGCGAGCAGCTGGCCACTATTACCAATATCGAAGAGCAGTGCCGAAAAAGCGGCGCGCAGTACCTGCCCGCGCAGAAATGCGCCGTCGTCGAGCATTTGAGCCGGTCTTATAAAATCGGCTTCCCGGGCGGCGAGGTTACGCTCGAAGGTTCGGCTGAAGCTGTACCCGTGAGGGATAAAATCCTCATCCTGCACTATTTCACGCGGGCTAAAGGCACCCCGCTGACGGGTAAAATGATAACCTATAAAGAGCTGCACGAAGGCATCAACTACTATCCCACCTTCTTCAAGAGGGCGATAGACCCCATCGTCAATAACTTCAGCGATAAACCACCCAAATTGCTGGAGGTCGCCAGGCGGCTGGGCGGACGTAAAGCCGATTACGGCGATACTGCCGTGACGATAGATGCCTTTCCCCGTTTACCCCTGACCATCGTCCTGTGGCGGGGGGATAAAGAGTTTGCCCCGGACGGCAACATCCTGTTCGATAGCACCATCCCGGACTATTTGCCCACCGAAGATATTACGATACTCTGCGAGGTCATCGCCTGGCGACTCGTCAGGCTTAATAAAACTGGAGGTGATAACCCTGGTTAAAGATACTCTGACCAAAGCCGATGTTCAGGACAAGCTAAAAGAAATATTTTCGCATTATAAAGGCGAAAAGCACGAGCTTATCACCATCTTGCAGGAGACGCAGGAGAAGTTCCGCTACCTGCCGGCGGCCGCCATGCAGGAAATCTCGCGGTTTTTACACGTGCCGGAAAGCACCATTTACGGGGTCAGCACCTTCTACGCCCAGTTCAAGCTAACGCCCCTGGGTAAAAAGGTGATACGCGTCTGCCGCGGTACGGCCTGCCATGTCCGCGGCTCAAGCAAGGTACTGTCCGAGATGGAAAAGCAACTTGGCATCAAGGCCGGCGAGACCACGCCCGACCGCGAATACACGCTCGAGACCGTAGCCTGCATCGGCGCCTGCGCCCTGGCGCCCACCATGACCATCGATAATGAGACCTACGGCAAGATGAGCACCAAGAAAGTTGCGGAGGTTTTAGGTGACAAAAGCAGCAAAGCCAGCTAATAGCCAGCCACGCACCATATATATCTGCCAGGGGACGGGCTGCGTCTCCGGCAAGTCCCTGGAAATTACCGAGGCCCTGAAAAAGGCCATCGCGGAAAAGGGGCTGGCGGGGGTCAACGTTGACTTCACCGGCTGTCACGGCTTCTGCGAGCAGGGCCCGGTGGCCATCGTCCAGCCGGAAGAAATCTTCTACGCCCATGTGACCCTGGCCGACGTCCCGGAAATCGTTGAATCCCATCTCCAGGGCAATAAACCGGTCGAGCGTCTCTTCTATAAAGACCCCGTCACCGGACAACCGGTGCCTTATCATAAGGACATCAGGTTTTACAGCATGCAGCAGCGCATCATCCTGCGCAACTGCGGCCGCATCAACCCCGAGAGAATCGAAGACTACGTCGCCACCGGCGGCTATGAGTCCCTGAAGAAAGTTCTTAAAGAAATGACCCCGGCGCAGGTCATCGACGTAATCAAGCGCTCCGGCCTGCGGGGCCGCGGCGGCGCCGGTTTCCCCACCGGCACCAAGTGGGAGTTCTGCTATAACAATAAAGCTGACCAGAAATATATGATTTGCAACGCCGATGAAGGCGACCCCGGCGCTTTCATGGACCGCAGCACCATGGAAGGCGACCCCAATACCGTCCTCGAAGGTATGACCATCGCCGCTTATGCCATCGGCGCCTCGGAGGGCTATGTCTACATCCGCGCCGAATACCCGCTCGCCGTGAAACGCGTGCGGCTGGCCATCAAGCAGGCCGAGGCCAACGGCTTCAGCGGCGATAATATCCAGGGCTCGAACTTCAGCTTTCACATCCATGTCAAGGAAGGCGCCGGCGCCTTTGTCTGCGGCGAAGAGACGGCCCTGATGGCCTCCATCGAGGGCAAGCGCGGCATGCCCCGCTCCCGTCCCCCCTTCCCGGCCAATTCCGGCCTGTGGGGCAAGCCGACCACCATCAATAACGTCAAGTCCCTGGCCACCGTGCCGGTCATCATCGCCCGGGGCGCCGACTGGTATGCTGGCATCGGCACCGAAAAAAGCAAGGGGAGTTGCGTCTTCGCCCTGACGGGTAAAATCGCCAACAGCGGTCTTATCGAAGTGCCCATGGGCATCCAGCTCCGTAAAATCATCTACGAAATCGGCGGCGGCATCCCCGGCGGTAAAAAGTTCAAGGCCGTCCAGACCGGCGGCCCCTCCGGCGGTTGCCTGCCGGAAACATCCCTCGACCAGCCGGTGGACTACGAGTCGTTATCCGCCGCCGGCTCGATGATGGGTTCGGGCGGCATGGTCGTCATGGACGAAGAGACCTGCATGGTCGATATCGCCCGCTATTTCCTCTCCTTCACCCAGTCCGAATCGTGCGGTAAATGCGTCCCCTGCCGCGTCGGCACCAAGCAGATGCTGACTATCCTGGAAAGAATCTGCCGCGGTGAAGGCGTGCCGGCGGATATCCCTTTACTCCAGAAGCTCGGCGAGGATATCAAGGCCGGGTCTCTCTGCGCACTGGGACAAACAGCCCCTAATCCCGTCCTGACCACCCTGCGCTATTTCCGCAACGAGTACGAGGCCCACATCAACGAGAAGTCCTGCCCCGCTTTATCCTGCCAGAAACTGATAAACTTCTACATCCTGCCGGACAAGTGCCAGGGCTGCGGCATCTGCCTGCGCTCCTGCCCCGCCGAGGCCATTGTCGGCGGCAAGAGAATGGTGCATGTCATCAACCAGGATAAATGTATTAAGTGCGGCACCTGCCTCGAGGTCTGTCCGGTTAAATTCGCCGCCATCGTCAAGGTATCCGGGAAAAAGCTGGACGTCCCCGCCGAGCCGACACCGGTAACGGCGGAAAAGCCCAAAGCATCGGCGGCGGCTTAAACAGATTTATGAGCCAAATATAGGAGTTTCTTCTTAAATAGGTTGTCATTGCGAGGAGCGTAGCGACGTGGCAATCTCTATCACTGGGATAGATACAAAATTGAGATTGCCGCGCCTCCGCCTGTTGCGGATGGCTCGCAATGACACGTGATAATTAATTGATAAGGGCAAGATGGACATTACTCTAACTATCAACGGGCAGGAAGTTAAAGTCAGCCAGGGCACCACCGTGCTCGAGGCCGCCCGGGCGGCGGATATTTATATCCCCACCCTCTGCCATTTCCCCGACCTCGAGCCTTACGGCGGCTGCCGTATGTGCATCATCGAGATTGATAAAATGCGCGGCCTGCCCACCGCCTGCACTACCCCCGCCGCCGAAGGCATGAAGGTGACCACGGAGTCGCCCGCCATCAACGAGGTAAGGTGCGCCACGATGGAGCTGATACTCAGCACCCATCCCTGCGACTGCCTCGACTGCCACCGCCGGAAGCGCTGCCGCCCCACCGATATCTGCCTGCGGCATGCCGCCGTGACCGACCGCTGTGTCGTCTGCCCGGCCAACGAGAACTGCGAATTGCAACAGGTCGTGGACTACCTGGGCGTCCATAAACTCAGTATCCCCCGGGACACCACGCCGCGCGTTATCGATAACAGCAATCCCTTCTTCGACCTCGACCGCAACCG
>CAZXYV010000189.1:0-4124 GCA_964645025.1 uncultured Dehalococcoidaceae bacterium
AATACAGCTATTATTCAATCTTGAGTTTGGAGAGGGGGCCAGGGGGTGAGGACTAACAAGAGCAATGAGTCAAAACAAAACCACCAAAACAAAACAGAACCATTACAATATTAAATTGACAAATTACCATGGAGGTGAGAAATTGTAACCGGGGCAAGGAGGCAAAGATGCTGCTCGAGGGTAAAGTGGCCATCATTACCGGGGGTGCCTCCGGCATCGGGAGAGGCATCGCCGTCAAATTTGCCGGAGAAGGCGGCGCGGTCGTGGTCGCGGATATTGCGGAGGCGGAAGGAAAGAAGACCGTGGCAGAAATATCTAAAACAGGGAGAGGCGGAATTTTCGTGCGCTGCGATGTTACCAACCGCCGCCAGGTGCAGGAGATGGTCAGCCAGACGATTAATAAGTTCGGCCATATCGATATTCTGGTAAACAATGCTGGAGGTGTCCCCGGGGCCGGACCGGGGTCTATCACTGATATCACGGAAGAGGCATGGGATAAGATAGTCGACCTGAATTTGAAAGGCCAGTTTTTATGCTGCCAGGCCGTCATACCCCATATGAAAGAGAGAAAATACGGCAAGATTATCAATATCTCCTCTCTGGGCGCCTTGCATCCGCCGGCTTCAATCGTCCATTACCATGCCGCTAAAGGAGGCGTCCTCTCCCTGACCAGCAACCTGGCGTTTGAACTGGCCCGCTTTAACATCAATGTGAACGCGATTCTGCCGGGGCCGATACGGACCGATTTCTATACCGGGATACTGGAAAAGGTGCCGGATAAAGAAGCCTTTTTCCGCGACCTGGGCCGGAAAGTACCCCTGCAGCGGGTGGGGACACCGGAGGACATCGCCGGCGTGGCCCTGTTCCTGGCCTCGGAGCTCTCGTCTTATGTTACCGGCGAAGCGATACGCGTCGGAGGAGGACTGCCCCTGCCGCCCGGTTAGTGGTAATAATATAGTCGTAATATCTATCTGGAGAGAAACATGGCCAGAGGCTACATGGGGAAGGTTCTTAAAGTGGACTTATCCCGGCGTGAGCTCAAGGATGAAGCCCTCGATGAAAAACTGTGCCGTGATTTTATCGGCGGCTACGGTCTGGCCGCCAGGGTCATCTTCAGCGAACAGGCGGCCGGCGTCGACCCTCTGGGACCGGACAATATCCTCGGCTTTCTGACCGGCCCCTTTACCGGCACCCCGGCCATCTCCGGCACGAGGTTTACCGTGGCCGGGAAATCCCCGCTGACGGGGTGCTGGGGCGATGCCAATGCCGGCGGCAGCTTCGGCGCGTACCTGAAATTCGCCGGCTACGACGCGGTCTTTTTTAAAGGCGTATCGGAGAAACCTGTCTATCTCCTCATAGATAACGGTAAAGCTTCATTACAAGACGCCGCCCATCTCTGGGGCAAAGACACCTGTGAAACCGAAGAAAGATTGAAATCAGAACTGGGCCAGGACACCGCCGTGGCCTGCATTGGCCCCGCGGGCGAGAAACTCTCCCTCATCGCCGGTATTGTCCACGATACGGGCCATGTGGCCGCCCGCTCCGGCCTGGGGGCCGTGATAGGGTCGAAAAGAATCAAGGCAGTCGCCGCCAGGGGCAATCTGAAAGTACCTCTAGCTGATGAAAAAGGGGTAAAGGAGTTAAGAAAAAAGTACCTGCCGCAACTGGCGGGACATCTCGATGACATGAGGAAATTCGGCACAACGTTCATCACCGTCAGCTGCGTAGAGTCCGGCGATGCGCCGGTGAAGAACTGGGGCGGCATAGCGGTGAAGGACTTCCCGGATGCCAGGGTACTAGGGGCCGAGGCAGTGGCTGCCCGCAGGCTGAAGCCTACCGCCTGCTTTCACTGTCCCGTGGGCTGCGAGGCCATGATGAAAGCCGGGACCGGCGAATATACCTACCAAGCCGGCTCGCACCGCCCTGAATACGAAACTATCGCCATGCTGGGGAGCAACTGCCTGAACACGAACATTGAGTCTATCATCAAGGCGAACGATATCTGTAATCGCTACGGCCTCGACACTATCTCCACTGGGGCCGTCATCGCCTTTACGATAGAATGCTATGAAAAAGGTCTTATCACGAAAAAGGACACCGACGGCATAGAAATGACCTGGGGCAACCACAAATCAATCGTGGCCATGATAGAGAAGCTGGTTAAAAGAGAAGGGTTCGGCGATGTCCTCGCCGACGGCGTCCAGGTAGCCGCCCGTAGAATCGGCAAGGGCGCCGAAAAATACGCCATTCACGTCCACGGGCAGGAAGTCCCGGCCCATAACCCGGCGGCCGGTTCCAGCCTGGCGACGACTTATATTACCAATGCCACGCCGGCCCGCCACACCCAGGGCTCCGAGACCCACCACATTGAAGGGTTGATACCTGACTTTGATAAAAAGTCGGCCGCCGGCACGGCGTACGCCTTTAAGCGCGGTAGCAACTTCCAGCACGTACTAATGTGCTCCGGGATGTGTCTCTTCGTGTATATGGCCCTGCCCAATCTGGATGTCATTACCGAGTTTATGAAGGCGATAACCGGTTGGGAGGTGACTCTGGATGAGCTGGTCACTACCGGCGAAAGAATCGCCAACATCCGCCAGGCTTTCAACCTCCGGGAAAGGATTAACCTGCGGCAATTCGAAGTCCCGGGCCGGATAATCGGCCGGCCGCCGCAGAAAGACGGCCCCCTGGCAGGTGTTACCGTTGATGCCGAAGCCCTGGTCAAGGAATATCTCAAAATCATGGACTGGGACTTAAATACCGCCGTGCCCGGTAAGAAGAAACTGAGCGCCCTGGGACTGGAAGACGTCGCCGCACAGCTTGGAGTTAAGTAGTAATTTTAAAGGAGGCAGGACGGCCATGAAAAACCTGAAAGGCAAGGTCGCTATCGTTACCGGGGCCGCGAGTAAAAGAGGCATGGGGCATGCCATCGCCCTGCGCCTGGCTGGCGAAGGGGCTAATGTGGTTATTACCGATAAGTTTACCGCGCCACGCAGTCTCTTTCCCGGGGATAGCGGGTGGGGTGGCCTGGAGGCCGAAGTGGCCGAAATCAAGGCGCTGGGCCGGCAAGGACTGGCCATCGTGGCGGATATCGGTAAAAGCCAGGATGTTGATAAAATAGTTAGCAAAACGCTGGATAAGCTCGGTCAAATAGATATTTTGGTGCATTGCGCCGCCATACGCGGCCCGGTGGGCAAACCGGCCGTCGAGCTTGCCGAGGACGACTGGCGGGCTATCCTGGACATCAACACGACCGGTGCTTTCCTTATCTCCAAAGCGGTCGCGAAAAGCATGATTAGCCGGGGGGAGGGTGGCAAAATCGTGCTGATTGCCTCGATGGCGGGGACACACGGCGTGCCCGGCAGCATCGCTTACTGCGTTTCCAAATACGGCGTCATCGGCCTGGTGAAGACGCTCGCCGTAGAGCTGGGGCCGCATAAAATCAACGTCAATGCGATTAACCCCGGCGCAATCATCACCAACCTTAGAGATGAGTCTTTCGACAAGATGAGCAAAGCCCAGGGCATTTCCTGGGACGAAGCCCGGAAAAAGGACTACGAAAAAATTAGCGCCAATATCCCGCTCGGCCGGCTCGGCACGCCCGATGAGGTAGCGGACCTCGCTTATTTCCTAGTTTCCGATTTGTCCACCTATATCACCGGAGAAACCATCGGCATCGGCGGCGGATTCATTTAAACACTGTTACAGGTAGTTGACGATGGACGCAATATTCGAGTTTGTAAATAAGTATGCCACCATCCGCTACGAAGATTTACCGGCTCCCGCGGTGGCAGCCGCCAAAAAGGAGGTGCTGGACAGCCTGGCGACGGCACTCGGCGGTTCTTCTCAGGCCGGTGTGGGCGAGCTGATGGACATCGCCAGAGAGTGGGGCGGGCAGGCACAGAGCACCATCATCGCCTACGGGTTCAAATGTCCCGCCCCTAATGCAGCCCAGGTCAACGCTACCATGGTCCACGCTCTGGACTACGATGACGGTCATCCCGTAGCCCAGGTACACATCGGCTGCGTGGCCGTGCCGACCTGTTTCGCCGTAGCTGAACGGATGGGAGGTATCAGCGGGCGGGACTTTATCACGGCGCTGGCGCTGGGGGCCGATTTCCTCG
>CAZXYV010000190.1:0-4119 GCA_964645025.1 uncultured Dehalococcoidaceae bacterium
GCCGTCGCGGCGGCGCTTATCGCCCGGGGCGTCACGCCGAAAACGGCTTACGGCCGGGAGGTCGACAGGGATAAATAGGTTTGGGCGCACCTGCCCTGTCAGCGGGTATCTGGTAATACGCCGTGGATACATTATACAATATCATTAGTGGCTGAGAGCGTATCACCAGCGGGAGGTAGGTATGGGTGATATTATTAATGAAGCCTACAGCATCATCCAGTGCAAAGAATGTCCCTGGTATAAGAGCTGCGTCGTACCGATGAAATTCACCGCCGAAGATATCCGGCGGCAACTGGAACAGACAACACCCGGGACGCCTGCCCCACCGCCGATAGACCTCGGTATGCAGAACCTGCTCTCCAGCATGGCCACGGCGGCGCAGAACTCGCTGCTGGAAGGTTGCCCCGTCTTCATCGAGCGATTACGCACCAGTCCGAAGCTAGCCCAGCGCCTGAAAGAGTTTATGCAGTCCTGGGGCAGCGAGGAGAAACCGGGGTAGCTAAATCTCCTTAGTCCTGCCGGGTTATAACTTCAGCGCCTTTTTCTCCGCCGCGGTCAGGCTCTTGATAAAACTTGCCAGTTTTTGCTTGCCTTTATCGGCTATGGAAACCTTATCTTTTTTCACGTCGACATAGCCCAGCAGTTCGAGTTCCCCGACGATTACCGCTACCATTCTCTGTCCTAACGACGGGTAGATATTATCTCTTTCATCCCTGGTAAACTCGTTGATTATCCTGTCCATGGCGATGCCCGGCTTGCCGGAGATTTTATTCAATATCGTCATCGACCGCCGGTAATAGGGAAGGGCATCGCCCCTATCGGCCAGGTCAAAGGCTTCCAGATTGAACTGCACCAGGGTATGATTGTCCCCGCAGACCAGCGAGATATCTCTTTTTTCCTTACCTTTGCCGATGATGAATTTCCCGCCCGGCGGGGTATCGAACAACGTTTCATCGGCGACGAATTTATAGCCTTCTTCCGGCCTTTCCAGCGTCGGCCTGAACCCTACCCCGTCGTATTTTTTATAGGCCGGGTCGTACACACTCTGGGGAGAATGGAAAAAGGGGTAATAGTTGGCGGGGATTTCACCCTCTTTATGCCGGCCGCCGGACGCAAAAAGGTCACGAAACGCCTTGCCGAACTTCGGCAGCATATTAGGACATAGTCTCCCGACGATTGTTTCCCCATCGAAAACGATTTCACCGCCAACCTTGTAACGGAAATGGCAGGGGCCCTTGCTCTCGTCCTTGCCGAAACCGACGACCGTGGCTTTGACTTTAAACATAATGCTCCTCTGTGGTTCCAATTAATAGTTAATTCAGGCACTCCCGACCAGCGCGGTAAGCCGGCGGTAAGCTTCGGCGGGCTGTGGCTGGCGGAACAGGGCGCTGCCGATGCAGATAACGTCAACGCCGCTATGAGCGATACGGATGATGTTATCTTCCTTGACACCTCCGTCGATGCCTATCTCCATTTCAGGATAAGCCTCCCGGAAGGCCGCAACTTTATCCAGCACTTCCGGTATGAACGCGGCGCCGTAAAAGCCGGGGTGGACCGCCAGGAAAAGCACGCTATCTACTTTTTTCACCAGGGGGGTAATGGCGGCAAGAGAAGTTTCCGGGTTGACGGCCAGCCCCACCTTTATCCCCAGTTTCCGAATCTGCTTGATGATTTTTCCCGGTTCCGGGGTGGCTTCGTAGTGGAAGACGATTTTTCCCGCGCCGGCGCGGTGGAAATCCGCCAGGCAATTTTCCGGGTGCAGCACCATAAGGTGCGCTTCCCAGGCGAGCTTAATTTTTACGGCGGCTACCTGCTCACAGGTAACGCTGTGCGAAGGCACGAACTTCCCGTCCATAATGTCAATCTGGGCGAAATTTGTAAAGCTCTCGGCCTGGCGCACCAGCTTTTCCAGCGCGGCCGGGTCATCGGTGAGAATAGCAGGGACGATGCGGATGCTCCGGGTCATACTGCCTCCTGAACGAACGCGTTGGGGATACCGGAAAGACCTGCAACTACCGACATTTTAGGTATGAATCAGGCATGATGTCAAGCTTATGTACCCTGTGCTATACTTTAAACCGAGGTAACAAGTGGTCAATCTGACTGAAATAAAATCCAGAATCGAGAAGCTGCGGGCGGAAATCAACCACCACAACTACCTCTATCACGTCCTGGACAGCCCGGAAATCAGCGACGCCGATTATGATGGGTTGATGCGGGAGCTCAAACAGCTCGAAGAGCAATATCCCCAGTTGGTGACCCCGGACTCTCCTACCCAGCGCGTCGGCGCCGCCCCTTTAGAGGCCTTCGGCGTGGTGGAGCACCCCCTCCCTTTACTCTCGCTGGCCAACGCTTTCTCGGATGAAGACCTGCTGGCCTGGTATACGCGCACTCTGAAACTGGTCGGCGAGAGGCCGTTCGACTTTGTCGGCGAGCATAAAATCGATGGCCTGGCTATCGCCCTCACCTATGTCAACGGACAGTTCACCACCGGCGCTACCCGCGGCGATGGCTTCCGCGGTGAGAATATCACCCAAAATCTACGAACAGTGAGAAGTATTCCCCTCTCCGTTCCCAAAGACGCCCCGCCCCGCTTCGAGGTCCGGGGTGAAGTTTACCTGCCTAAGACCGGTTTTCACAAGCTCAACCGGGAACGCGAGGAGGAGGGACTGCCCCTCTTTGCCAATCCCAGGAACGCCGCCGCCGGCTCGGTGCGCCAGCTCGACCCGCGCATCACCGCCAAACGCCCGCTGGATATTTTCGTCTACATGCTGGGCTGGGCCGAAGGGAAAACCGTCCCGCCGACCCACTGGGAGACCATGGAGTGGCTGAAATCGCTGGGATTTAAAATCAACCCCAATAACCGCCGGTTAAAGACTATCGAAGAAATTAAAGAGTACTACCGCACCTGGGAAGCGCAGCGTGCCGGCCTCGCTTACGAAGCTGACGGCATCGTGGTCAAGATAAACCAGCTCAACCTGCATGAAGAGCTCGGCGATATCGGCCACGAGCCGCGTTGGGCGGTAGCCTACAAGTTCCCGGCGGTGCAGGGCACCACCATTTTAAAAAGCATCAAAATCAGCGTCGGCCGCACGGGCACGCTCAATCCTTACGCCGTCCTGGAGCCGGTACAGGTGGGGGGTGTTACCATTAAAAGCGCCGCCCTCCATAACGAGGACGACATCCGGCGGAAAGATATCCGCGAGGGCGATACGGTCATTATCCAGCGCGCCGGCGACGTCATACCAGAGATTATCGGGCCTACCCCGCCCAGCAAAGAGCGCTCCGGACGGGCCGGTGAGTTCATCTTGCTGGATAAACTGCCAAAAAATGAAAAAGGGCAGCCGGTCTGCCCGGCATGCCGTCAACCCGGTGTTATCAAACCCGAGGACGAGGTGATGTACTACTGCGCCAACGCCGCCTGCCCTGCCCAGGCGCAGCAGCGCATCGAGCACTTCGCCTCGCGGGGGGCGATGGATATCCGCGGCATCGGGGAATCGATGAGCGCCACGCTTTTCCAAAAGGGGCTGGTCAAAAACGCCGCCGACCTTTACTATCTGACTAAAGAACAACTGGCAGAAATGGAAAGAATGGGCGAAAAAAGCGCCTCGAATATCATCAATGCGATTAATATCAGCAAAGAGCGCCCGCTGGCCAGGGTTATCTATGCTTTAGGTATCAGGCATATCGGGGAGGAAATGGCCCAGGTGCTGGCCGCTAATTACCCCACCATGGATAAACTGGCGCAAGCCTCCAGGGATGAGCTGATGCAAATCAGCTCTATCGGCCCCAAGATTGCCGATAGCGTCACCGCTTTTTTCCGGCAGAAAGACAATATAAAGATAATCCAGAGGCTGAAAGAGGCCGGCGTCCGCCTGGAGGAAGTTGCCGCCAAGCCCAAAGACCTGCCTTTATCCGGTAAGGAGTTCGTCATCACCGGCAGGCTGGAGTCTTTATCCAGGCCTGAAGCGGAGTCGATTGTCAAAGAGCTGGGCGGTGCAGCCAAGGACAACGTCACCCGTAAGACCGATTACGTGGTATATGGCGCCGACCCCGGCTCCAAGCTCGCTCGCGCCCGGGAGCTGGGCATCAAGACCATCGAAGAAAAGGAATTTTTAA
>CAZXYV010000191.1:0-4097 GCA_964645025.1 uncultured Dehalococcoidaceae bacterium
CTCTGACAGAGGGGTTACTCGACTTGAATATTCCCGAACCGACGAAGACGCCCTCGGCCCCCAGCTGCATCATCAGGGCGGCGTCCGCCGGCGTAGCCACTCCCCCCGCCGCGAAGTTGACCACCGGCAACTTGCCCAGCTTTTTTACCTCTTTGACCAGCTCGACGGGCACACGGAAGGTCGTTGCCAGCTCTTTAAGTTCAGCCTCGCTCGCCTTGACCACCTGCTTGATGCCGTCCATGACGGCGCGCATGTGCCTGACCGCCTCCACGATGTTGCCGGTGCCGGCCTCACCTTTAGTACGTATCATCGCCGCACCTTCATGGAGACGCCGCAGGGCCTCGCCGAGGTCGCGGCAGCCGCAAACAAACGGGACTTTAAAGTCATGTTTCCAGACATGATAATTTTCATCGGCCGGTGTCAGGACCTCGGACTCGTCGACATAATCGACGCCCATCGCCTGGAGCACCTGCGCCTCGACAAAATGGCCGATGCGGCACTTGGCCATCACCGGTATAGTGACCGCCTTCATGATAGCCTCGATAACGGTAGGGTCGGACATGCGGGCCACGCCACCGGCGGCGCGGATATCCGCCGGCACCCTCTCCAGCGCCATCACCGCGCAGGCACCGGCCTCCTCGGCTATTTTAGCGTGTTCGGGGGTGACTACGTCCATAATCACGCCCCCTTTAAGCATCTGGGCCAGACCCGTTTTAACTTTCCACGTCCCCGTTTCCATTTCCGCCTCCTCTGGATTTACCAAGTTGATAGTATAATTCTACTACGGTTGGCCAAGGTTAGCAATAAGCGTTTCTTTGACTCCTGTAGCAAAATATGATTAAATAGTTAGCTATGGATTATGTTTATTTGGCACTATTTGTAATCGTACTGGTCTTGTTGCTCGGCGGCCTTTCCAAGTTAGACACCAGGACTAAGAAAAAGCACAAGCAGGCGGCTTATAAGCTGCTGGAAACGTCCAGCCCTGACGCCAAAGAAGTTAAAAATACGATTAAAAACCTGAGGCTATACGGCGGGCGGTGGCGTAAAGATAAAGAGTGTCTACAGCTTATCCAGCGTCTTCAAGATAAGCTTTAGAAAGTCAAAGGCTAGTCCATACCCTCCATGTTTTATATCAGGCTCTAATCGGCCTCTTGGCGGGAATACCGGGGTGGCGGGGATAGGTGGGGGGTGTGGGGCTTATTTTATCGATTATTACCAGAGTCCTGTTATCCCTCAGCTCCTCAAGGTCAACTGGCTTTACTTCACTCAGGATGCCACCGAGAAGACCGATAGCTTTTTGAGACTGCCGGACTTCATCCTCGATATCGCCTTTCTTCTGGGCGATAAGACAGCCGCCCACGGCGCAAAAAGGTAAAGTCAGTTCCACCAGAGTCGGTAGAGACGCCACGGCGCGCGACAGCACGAGGTAGAACTTTTCCCGGTAGCGGGCGTCATGAGCGACTTCTTCCGCCCGCCCGTTGACTATTTCCGTATTTTTCAGCCCGAGCCGAGTAATCAGATGCTCCAGGAATTTGCCCTTTTTGGTCGTGGCTTCCAGCAGCACCAGCCTGATATGAGGCAGGACAATTTTTAACGGTATGCCCGGCAGGCCGGCGCCGGTGCCGACATCGATGACATATAGCGGCCGCGCCTTATCAGCAGGGTTGATAGCTGTGATTATCGTGAGGGAATCGAGGAAATGCCTGGTTTGCACCTCTTCGTAATCGGTGATAGCGGTGAGGTTCATCCGCTCATTCCAGCTAACGAGCTCCCGGTAATAGGTTTCGAACTGCTCGATTTGTAGTGGGGTGAGGTGAATTCCCAATTTTTGAGCGCCGGAGTCTAATTTTTCCATAATAGACATAGTGCTAATACTGCTTCAATTATACCACCAGCGGGGTATGTAAGAGGGGTGAGACAGAACGAAAACAGCTTCTAAGCAACCACAAAAATATAATATAGATATACCACCACGCCGGCAAAAACGATACTGTCCATCCTGTCCAGCAGGCCGCCGTGCCCGGGCATGAGATTACCGGAGTCTTTCACACCGGTGTTTCGTTTAAGAAGGGATTCCGCCAGGTCGCCGATTTGCCCGAAGACGCTGATAAGCACGCCCAGGATAATGGCCTGTCCGTAGCTTAAAGGAAGCTGTAATGGCGTGGCGAGGGTGAAAAGCAGGCTGATTATCACCGCCCCGCACACCCCGGCTGCCGCTCCTTCCCAGGTCTTCCCCGGACTGATGCCTGGCGCGAGTTTGTGTCTCCCGATAGACCGTCCGATAAAGTAAGCGGCGGAATCCGAAGCGAAAGTGGCGAACAAGGCCAGGTAAAGCCAGTCTCTACCGGCCTCCAGCCTTAGCGCTACGAGCAGGCCCAGCAGCCAGCCAGTATAAAGGATACCGGCTATCATCCAGGCCCAGTGTTGAAAAACGCCTTCCTTGGCCGGGAGAAACACGAGCATTATCAGGGACAGGGTTATACCTGATGTGAGCAACAGCGGTAACGACCGTGCATCCGGACAATGCGGCTGGATGACAAAGAGCAACGTCCAGACTAAACCGAAAACGGTGAGCGGCCGGACTTTGGAGACGCCCGTCATCCGATAGAATTCGTACACGGCCAGCAGCCCCCATAGCGCCGCCAGTACGGTAAGCCACGGCAAGGGCTTATCGAACCAGACGGCGAGGATGACCAGAGGAATACCGCCTAGCGCTGTGATAATCCTTTTCCTGAGCATATCGCCTTTTTATAGCCCGCCGAAGCGTCTCTGCCTCTGGCTGTAGGCCAGCAAAGCCTTTTCCAGCTCCTCTTCGTTAAAGTCTGGCCAGAGGACCGGGGTAAAGTAGTACTCGCTGTAGGCGGCCTGCCATATTAAAAAGTTGCTGGTGCGTATTTCGCCGCCCGTCCGGATAACGAGGTCGACATCCGGGAAACCGGCGGTATAAAGGTATTGCCCGAATGATTTTTCATCGATGCCGTCAACCGGCGCTCCGCTGGCGATGAACTTGCGTAGCGCGTCCAGTATTTCGACGCGTCCGCCGTAGTTGAAGGCGAAACCGATAGTCATACCCTTATTATTTTCAGTAAGCTTTGTGGCCCGTTTGATAGACTTTTGAAGCTTCGGCGATATCCCGTCCAGGCGGCCGATATGACATATTCTGACCCCGTTTTTGTGGAGCTCCCGGGCCTCTTTAGCCATAATGCTTTCCAGGATTTGAAAGATGCCGTTGACTTCATCCGGGGGCCGGGTCCAGTTTTCCGTGGAAAATGCGTATAGTGTGACGTAGCTGACGCCGTGTTCTCTAAGGTACTTAAGGATAGGACGGATATTTTTTACCCCCGCGCGGTGTCCATCTAGGCGCGGCAGGCCACGCTGCTCGGCCCATCTGCCGTTGCCGTCTAAAATAAAAGCGACATGGACGGGAAAACTGACAGTTTTTTCCATATTGTTCCGGTAAAGCCATTGCGGCTGAAATGATCGGAGGCAGGTGCAGCTCCGGCCCTAGACTTCCAGGAGTTCCCGTTCTTTATCTTTGCCGAGCTTTTCTATTTCCGCCGTGAACGCATCGGTGATTTTCTGGACCTGGTTCTGAGCGCGTTTATGTTCGTCCTGCGATATTGTCTTATCATTTTCCATCTTTTTGAGCCCGTTCAGGGCATCATGACGGAGGTTGCGCAGGGAAACCCGCCTTTCCTCGACCTTCCGGTTTACCACCTTGCTAAGCTCTTTACGCCTCTCTTCGCTGAGAGGCGGGATAGCCAGCCTGATGATATTACCGTCATTGGAAGGATTGAGGCCAAGCTCGGACTTTAATATCGCCTTTTCAATCGCGTGGATGCAACTCTTGTCCCAGGGCTGGATAACCAGCAGTCCGGCCTCGGGCGCGGAGATGCCGGCGAGCTGGATGAGCGAGGTGGGGACACCGGCGTAATCTACCTTAATATGCTCGACCAGGGCAGGCGTGGCATGACCGGTGCGGATGGTCGCCAGGTCGGCCTGGAACGACCTGGCCGTGGTTTTCATTTTCTCTTCTGTGGTTTTAAATACGTCGTTAACCATATCAACTCTCACTTGTGACCAGAGTACCTATAGGC
>CAZXYV010000192.1:0-4080 GCA_964645025.1 uncultured Dehalococcoidaceae bacterium
TGGCCTTTGCCGGCGGCCTGGGTATGACACTTAATCTTAAAAATGTCCCGCTGGGTGAGAAGATTGACCGTGACGATTATATCCTCTTCTCTGAGTCCAATACCCGTTTCCTGGCCGAGGTAGCCCCGGAGGATAAAGTGAAGTTCGAGAAGATGATGTCCGGCATTGACTTTGCGCAAATAGGACAGGTTACGGATAACAAGATATATGAGGTGTATAGTACCAGTGGTAAAAAGTTGCTTTCAGCGGACATAGCTGAGCTTAAAGAGGCCTGGCAGAAACCATTAAGGTGGTAGGTGTGAGATGAACAAAATAAAAGTCTTAATGCTCCGTGCCCCCGGGACGAACCGTGATGTCGATACGCGGATAGCTTTCGAGCAGTCTGGCGCGGAGGTCGACTCAGCGCTGGTCACCGAGCTTCTCCGGGGTGAAAAGCGCCTGGCGGACTACCAGATTATGGTCATTCCCGGCGGCTTTACCTACGGCGATGACATCTCCGCCGGTAAAATCATGGCCAATGAAATCAGGCTGAAGCTGGGAGAGGATATTAAAAAGTTCGTCGCTGATGGACGGCTTATCCTCGGTATCTGCAACGGTTTTCAGGTGCTGGTGAAAACGGGTATTCTCCCCGGCATCAAAGGCAAGAACGCCCAGCCGGTGACGCTGACCAACAACGACTCCGGCAAGTTCGAATGCCGCTGGGTCTACCTGAAAGTTAATGAAAAAAGCCCCTGTGTCTTTACCAAGGGAATGCGCGATATGTATATCCCGATAGCCCACGGCGAAGGTAAGCTGGTGGCAGAGCCGGGCGTGGCGGATAAACTGAATATCGTCGTCCAGTATGTTGATGAAAAAGGGAATACCAGGGCGGGTTATCCGTATAATCCAAATGGCTCAATTATTGATATTGCCGGTATCTGTGACGCCTCGGGCCGTATCTTTGGGCTGATGCCCCACCCCGAGGACTTCATCCGCGGGACGCAGCACCCCCGCTGGACGAGGGAAACACCGCGTAAAACCGGCGATGGCCTGCAAATTTTTCAAAACGCCGTAGCCTGGGCGAAGGGTATTTAAAGACTACTGGATACTGGCCGAAACGCCGCCACGGTCTTCAGCCTTCCGCACCCTGGTCTTTGATGTAGTCGATAGCGTCCTGGATGGTGACTATTTTCTCAGCGGCTTCATCGGGTATTTCGAGCTTCCTGTCAGATGTGCTGAAAGCCTCTTCCAGGGACATAATCAGCTCCACCAGGTCCAGAGAATCGGCGCCTAAGTCCTCAACAAAGCTAGCTGTGGGCACCACGTCCTTTTCCTCGACGCCGAGCTGCTCCACAACGATTGCTTTTATCTTTTCAAAGATAGTGGCCACGTTTTCCCCCTTTTGATAGCTTTCTAGCGGCCGGCCAAAGCGCTCACCGAACCCAATACTCCATTGACGAACTTGGCCGAGCTTTCGCTCCCGTAAGTCTTCGCCAGCACAACCGCCTCGCTGACGGCTACTTTCACCGGTACTTTATTATCAAATAAAATCTCGAAGATTGCAAGTCTAAGGATATTACGGTCTATCATGGCTATCTGTTCCACCGGCCAGGCCGGGGCGAACTTCTGTATGGTGCGGTCGATTTCATCCCGGTGACGGATGGCGCCGGCCACCAGCTCGCGGGCAAAGACCGCGTTTTCCTCCGATAGCTTTGACTCCGCGAGGAGGCGTTCCACGACCGTCCCGGCGGGGCGCGCGGCGGAGTCGACCTCATATAATGCCTGCAGGGCGATGGTCCGGGCTTTGTGTCTGGTGCTGGTCATGATATGTCCTGACTTCCGGGGCAATTATAGCATACCGCGGAGCGGGCGGGAAACGGAGCCTGTCTCGTACGCCTGCTTGACCTTAAACAGTAGAATTGTTACACTTTTCTTATTCCCCCTTTACCAGGCAGGGGAGCGTATGGTAAGGTTAGAGCCGTGAAAAAAATAGGTGTCCTCTATCATCCCAAAGTCCCGGCGACGCGCAACCGGGCCAGAGAGATAGAAACCTTTTTACAAAAAAAGGGACTATCGGTCTGGGTGTGTTCCGCCTGGGATAGAGAAAAAGCCGGTGAGCTGATAAAGGGGACCGAGCTGCTCATCACCGTGGGTGGTGATGGCACTATCCTGCGGGCGGCCCAGGTAACGATTCCGGGGACGACCCCGATTCTCAGTATTAACCTGGGCAAGCTCGGCTTTTTAACGGAGCTCTCGGCCGATGAAGCCCTGCCAAAGCTACCGGATATCCTGAAGGGAAAAGGCTGGATTGACGAGCGGGCTATGCTCCAGGCAGAGGTGGCTACCACGGCTCGCCAGCCGCAGGTATTCCATGCCCTGAACGACGTCGTCGTGGCGAGGGGCGAAATCGCCCGTTTAACCCGCATCCAAGCCAGCATCGACGGTCAGTCTCTCACGACTTACCGGGCCGATGGCGTGATTGTCGCGACGGCCACCGGCAGCACCGGTTATGCCCTGGCCGCCCGTGGCCCTGTTCTCTACCCCCAATCGCCTGACTTTCTGCTGGCGCCTATCGCGCCTCACCTCAGCCTGGCCTTGCCGCTGGTGGTGCCGGCCACGGCCGTGATTACGTTACGTCTGGACACCTATCTCACGGCCACGTTGAGTGTGGATGGCCACATCAACCTGTCCCTTGCCAATAATGATACGGTCACGATAAGGCGGAGTCCTCATGTAGCCAGATTTTTAAGAGTCCGTCCCGAGGGGTCTTTTTACGGCTCCCTGGAAGAAAAGCTGAAAGGAAAATAAGGTGTATAAGGTAGAGAAAGCCAGAATCCCGGACGTCCCCCAGATACATAAGCTGATTAACAGTTTCGCTGATAAGGGGCAAATGCTGGCGAGGCCGTTGAGCGAGATTTATGAAAGTCTCCGCGACTTTTTTGTCATCAGGGAAGGTGAGCAGGTAATTGCCTGCGCCGCCCTGCACGTTGCCTGGTCGGACCTGGCCGAGATAAGGTCGGTGGCAGTGGCCGAGGAAAGCCAGAGAAAGGGCGTCGGGGCCAGGCTGGTGGCCGCCTGTCTCAAGGAAGCGGAGGAGCTGGGCATTAAGACGGTATTTTGCTTTACCTACCGGCCGGAGTTCTTCAAGCAGCAGAAGTTTGTGGATATCGATAAGATGGAGCTACCGCGTAAGGTCTGGACGGACTGCTTCCGCTGTCCCAAGTTCCCCAACTGCGATGAGACGGCGTTAGTCTTCCGCGCCGGGGAGTAGTGAGAATTGAATCCAGCCTATATCGGTGTAGTCATGATTGGTCTTTTACACGGGCTGGAACCCGGACACGGTTGGCCGGTAGCCGTGCTTTATTCCATGAACAAAAGAAATGCCCTGGCAAGCGCCACCATTAGCTCTGGCATCATCGGCATGGCGCATCTCATATCGTCCATCGCCGTTGTCGTCGCTTATGTTCTGTTGCAGAAATGGCTGGACTTTAGCGCACCGTGGCTAAAGTATCTGGCGGCGGGTGTTCTGCTTATACTTGCTTTTAGGCTATTTAGAGAGAAAACCGACGGACTGGAAAAGCAACATGGCCATATTCATGAAAATCAACCGGAAACCGAACATGAGCATGAACATGAGCATCCGGGTCAGGGTCGACACACTCATCGGCATAGGCATACTGTAGGCATGGCATTAAGCCTTTTAGGTTTAGCTACATTCGCCTTCATTCTCGGTTTTGCCCATGAGGAGGAGTTTGCCTTACTCGCTCTCGTAGCCGGTGGGGTCAACGCCTGGATACTTATGATTTCTTACGGTGTTTCGGTTTTACTGGGGCTGGTAGCGGTAACGATTATATGTGTTAAAATCTATAAACAGTTACAACCTAAACTCATACGTTATGAAAGATTTATTCCTAAAATAGGCGCTGGTTTTCTTGTAGCGATGGCTTTAATCATTATGCTCTGGTAAAAATCTGGATTATTGGGGGTCTCTTTTGGCCACTGAGAAAATCCTTTCCAGCCGGGTAATCTATGAAGGCCGTATCTTGAAGCTGCGTGTCGACACCGTCCGGACGGCCGACGGACGGCAGAGCACGCGTGAGA
>CAZXYV010000193.1:0-4079 GCA_964645025.1 uncultured Dehalococcoidaceae bacterium
ATGTAACCTTTTCACACTTTGAACGTATAATATATTAGAGCAATTCTAGTAACGGGAGGGTGATATGAAAAGATTAATCGCGGGAATATTGCTGGTAATATTGTTTACGGGGATGATAGGCTGTTCCAAAACCTCTGAATCTATTCAGACCAGGGCTCCCACGACGACAGTCGCGTCGGCATTATCGGACAAGCGGGTTCCGGCCACGACCTATACTCTGGCCCCGGCCCCTTCAGCGACACAAGACACTACTTATTCCGATGTCCAGACATCTGCCACCGACCGCATGATAATCCGCAACGCCGCGATGCAGCTGGTGGTAATGGACATCACCGCGGTGATGGGGCAGATTACCAATCTCGCCAGTACTTATGGCGGTTTTGTGGTGAACTCGAATGTCCAGGAGAACCAGAACCGGTTATACGGGAGCATCAGCATCAGGGTTCTCTCCGAGCGCTTCAATGACGCCCTCGCGGCGTTACGCGCTATGGCCGTCGATGTCAGGTCGGAGAGCACCTCCGGCCAGGACGTGACGGAAGAATATACCGACCTGGGCGCCAAATTACGCAATCTTCAAGCTGCCGAAGCGCAGCTGCTCAAGCTCATGGGACAGGCAGGCAAGGTGACTGAAATTCTCGAAGTCCAGAAGGAACTCGTCCAGACGCGAGGGGAAATCGAGCAGACCAAGGGCCGCATGCAGTACCTGGAACAAAGCTCGGACCTGGCGTTTATCCAGGTTACCCTGGAGCAGTCCAAGCTCGCCATTGAGTTCACGGCCACGGCCCGGAGCATTAAAGAAGGGTTTAGAGTATTTTTTACACCCACCATTTCCGGCGGTTTTACCCCTTACAGCTACGCCTGGGACTTCGGCGACGGCCAGACCAGCACCGAGGAAAGGCCGTCCCACGCTTACAAGTCCGATGGTACTTATACCGTCTCCCTCAAGGTCACCGATGACCGCGGTAACACGGCTAGCTTAAGCAGAGATAAATATATCACCGTCCTGGCCGGCTGGGAAGCCGGGAATACCGCCAGCAGTGCCTGGAACGGCCTGGTCGGGTTCGGGCATTTCCTGGTCAATCTCATCGTCTGGCTGGGTATTTTCAGCCCGGTGTGGATTGTCATTCTGGTGATTCTTTACTTCACCTGGTGGCGCAAGCGGAAAAAGGCGAAATAAGGTTAATACCCAAAAAAAACGGAAGGGGGGCCGGCCAGCCCCTCTTCTTTTTTCCTCTAAGTCAATGAATACGCCTATCAGTAACGAGCGTACGGGTTGTCCCGGCGCTCGGCGCCGACCGTAGTTTCACGGCCGTGACCGGGGTAAATAATAGTATCATCCGGCAGCACCATCAACCGGTTGTGAATGCTTTCGATAAGCTGGCGGCGGCTGCTCCCGGGCATGAGCGTGGTGCCGATACCGCGGCGGAAGATAGTATCTCCGGTAAATATCGTATTGTCGCCGAGCAGGCAGATACTGCCAGGCGTATGGCCGGGCGTATGTACGACCGTGAAAGATAAGCCGCCGATATCGATGACGTCCCCTTCGCGGAGCAGCCTGTCCGGCGGGTGGGGAGTCTTGTAAGAGATGCCGAACTGGGAGCTGTAAGAGCTGCGCCCTTCGAGGAAATCGGCATCTTCGATGTGGATGGCTACCTGCGCGCCGGTCCGGTCCTGGATGTCGTAAAGAGCGGCGATATGGTCGGAATGACCGTGGGTCAGGACGATAGTCGTGATTTCCAGCCCGGAATCGGTGATGGCTCTGAAAATTTCTTCCTGGTTGCCGCCGGGGTCGATGACCATACCCTCGCCCCCGGACTTTAAACCGACGACATAGCAATTGGCTGATAGGTGACCAACCACCAGCCTTTTAATGATTAACGTATCATCCATTTAAATGAAATATTCCAATTCCGGGGAAAAACTGCATTCTAACTGTTGAATTTCCGCGTCTACCGGATATTTTCAAAATAGCAGACTCAGGGAAATTACGCAAGTTGTGAGTTTTTAGAAATACTCTATTACCAGACAATCTCGAAAATGATATATGATATAATTGAATCAATGAAAAAGATGGGCATCACCACCACCGTTCCCATCGAGGTGCTGCTGGCCGCCGGCTACCGGCCGGTCGACCTGAACAATGTCCTCGTGGCCGACCCCGACCCGGGGCGTCTCATCACCATCGCCGAAAGGGCCGGGTTCCCCCTCAACTGCTGTAGCTGGATAAAAGGCATCTACGGCGTCTGCCTGGACTACGGCATCAAGGATGTCCTCTGCGTCACCAGCGGTGACTGCTCCAACACCATTATGCTCAGGGAGACCCTCAAGCTCAAGGGGTTGAACGCCATGGCCTTTGCCTTCCCCGACCAGCCCGACCCCATTCTCATGCAGCAAGCCCTGGAAAAGCTGGCCGGGGCGCTCGGTACCACGCTGGAAGCCGCCGAAAAGATGAGGAAAGAGCTCCAGCCGGCCCGCGACCTCGCGCTCAAGCTGGACGAGCTTACCTGGAAAAATAATCAGGTCGGCGGTAAAGAAAATCACCTGTGGCTGGTTGCCGCCTCGGACTTTAACGGCGACTTTCCTAAATATCAACTGGAATTACAGGCCTTGCTCGAAACCTGCTCCCGCCGCCCACCTTATCCCGATAGCGAAACCCGGCTGGCGTACATCGGCGTGCCGCCCATATATGCCGGCGAACTTTACCGCTTTATCGAGCAGCAAGGCGCCAGGGTGGTCTTTAACGAGGTCCAGCGCCAGTTCGCCATGCCGGAACCGGGCGCATCCCTGGCCGAGCAGTACACTAACTATACCTATCCTTATTCCATCCACGAGCGCATAAATGACATCAAGACAGAGCTTCAGAAACGGCGCATCGACGGCGTCATCCACTACGTGCAGGCGTTCTGCCACCGCGGCATCGGGGATATCGTCTTCCGGGATGCTATCGACCTGCCATTGCTGACGCTGGAAGGCAACGCCGATTTTTTCCTGAACAGCCATGTCAAGACCCGCATCGAGGCTTTCCTGGATATGGTACAGCGGAAACACTCTTTTAAACAGGGACTCTTGAAGAAGATATAATAAAAAAGTATCAGGAGGTAAAATGAAAACGAAAATAGGCATCAACGGTTTCGGGCGTATCGGCCGGCTGACCCTCAGGGCATTGCTGGCACGCCATAAGGGCGAGGCAGAAGTGGTAGCGGTCAATGACCTGGCCGATACGAAAACCAACGCCCACCTGCTTAAATGGGACAGCGTCTACGGGCGCTATCCGGGCGAAGTGTCTGCTAAAGAAAAGGCCATCGTCGTCGATGGGCAGGAAATCCAGGTAATTTCCGAACGCGACCCCGCCGCTATACCCTGGGGCAAATACGGCGTCGGCATCGTCATCGAGTCCACCGGCCTTTTCACCGATGCCACCAGGGCTATCGCGCACACCAAGGGCGGCGCGAAAAAAGTAATCATCTCGGCGCCTGCCAAGAACGAAGATGTCACTATCGTCATCGGCGTCAACGAGAAAGACTACGACCCCAAAAAGCACAATGTTATTTCTAACGCCTCCTGCACGACCAACGGCATCGCGCCGGCGGTCAAGGTGCTGCACGATAGCTTCGGTATCAGCAAGGGTTTAATGACCACCATCCACTCCTACACCAACGACCAGGTGGTGCTGGATACCGTCCATAAAGATATACGCCGGGCGCGCGCCGCCGGCCTGAATATGATTCCGACGACCACCGGCGCCGCTAAAGCCGTAACGCAGGTCATCCCCGCGCTTAAAGGGAAGATTCATGGCCTGGCCTTCCGTGTGCCCACGCCTACCGTCTCCGTTATCGACTTTGTTTGCGATGTGGAGAAAGAGGTTACCGTAGAGCAGGTCAATCAGGCGTTGAAGAAAGCCGCCGCCGGCTCGCTGAAGGGTATTCTGGATTTCTGCGAGGAAGAGCTGGTCAGCATGGACTTCAAAGGCAGCTCCTACAGCTCCATCATCGATGGACCGAGTACCATGGTCATCGGCGGGAACATGGTCAAGATACTGGCCTGGTACGATAACGAGTGGGGCTATAGCTGCCGCCTCG
>CAZXYV010000194.1:0-4075 GCA_964645025.1 uncultured Dehalococcoidaceae bacterium
CAGGTTATTTTGACGTGGAAAAACCTCAAGGCCAGGAAGATAAGCACCAGTAAGACAGCCTCATCCAAAAGCGAGGCCAGGACAAGCAGCCAGGCTTTAAAACTGGAGAGTTCACCTTTGTTTACCATGTGAGACCACTTTATGTCAACTTATTCATGGGAAATCCAGATAAGCCATTCGCGCACCACTATTCCCCTCTCCTAAGCAGGCATGGCACGCAGCTTGTCCAGCGCAGCGGCCAGACGCTTTAAACAGCGCTCCCGCCCCAGCACCACCATGGTCTGGAATAGCGGCGGCGTGGCAATCTCGCCGGTAACGGCTGTCCGGAGCACGCTGAAAAGCTGCCCGGCTTTCAGGCCGAGCTCCTCGGCCAGGGGCCGCAGCAATGTCTCCAGAGACGCCTCATCAAAGGCCTTGAGTCGACCTAGTTTTTCTAAGGATACATCAATCGCTTTGAGCGTGGCTTCCCGAGTCATGTTCTTGGCAATCAGCAAAGCCGGGTCATAAGTAAGCTCTTCTTTAAAGAAAAAGGCGGTCAGCGCCGGCACCTCGGTCAGCTTTTTCGTCCTTTCCTGTACGAGTGGCGCAATACGCCCGACATACGCGGTGTCCAGCGGTCGCTTTATCTCCGGCGGTAAGCCGCTTTCCAGGAACGGTAGCGCTCTCTGTGCGAATTCGTCAACGGCCAGGCCGCGGATATACACCCCGTTCATCCAGTGGAGCTTTTCCCGGTTGAAGATAGCCCCCGTCTTGCCGATTCTCTCCAGCGAAAAGCTTTCGATAAGCTGCTGGCGGGTCATAATCTCAGTCTTATCATCCAGCGACCAGCCGATGAGGGCGATGAAATTGAACATCGTCTCCGGCAGGTAGCCCTGCTCGCGGTATTCCAGGATGGAAACATCCCCGTGCCTTTTACTCAGCTTGGCACGGTCGGGCCCGAGTACCATCGGGGTGTGAATATACCGCGGCGGCTCCAGCCCGAGCGCCCGGTAAATGAACAGGTGCCGGGGTACGCTGGATATCCACTCCTCGGCGCGGATGACGTGGCTGATTTTCATGGCGTGGTCGTCAACCACATTGGCCAGGTGGTAAGTGGGATAGCCGTCCGACTTCAGCATCACGAAGTCGTCTATCGTGCTGTTCTCGAAGACGATGTCGCCGTATATCTGGTCGTTAAATTTGGTCTGCCCTTCAAGTGGCACTTTAAAGCGTACCACCGGCTTGATACCCTCGGCTTCTTTTTTTGCCCGCTCCTGCGCAGTTAAGTCGCGGCAGTGGCGGTCGTAGCCCGGCGGCTGCTTGCGGGCGACCTGCTCATTACGCATTTCTTCGAGTCGCTCCGGGGAGCAATAGCAGTGGTAGGCATCTCCCTGCGTCACGAGTTGCTCGGCGGCAGCTTTGTAGAGGTCAAGTCGCTGCGACTGAAAATAGGGACCGTAGTCACCGCCGACATCCGGCCCCTCGTCCCAGTCCAGCCCCAGCCATCGGAGGCCTTCAGTAATGGCTTCTACGGCGCCTTCCACCTTGCGGGCGACATCCGTATCCTCGATGCGCAGGATAAACGTCCCGCCCGCGTTACGGGCGAAAAACCAGTTAAAGAGGGCAGTGCGGACACCGCCTACATGAAGAAAGCCGGTGGGGCTGGGGGCAAAGCGGACGCGAACCGGTTTATCCATGACTAACCTTTCTCTCTGATAACAAATGTTTTAGCCACATAATCTCCTAATCTCTGATTTTTGGATGAGGAAGCTATCAGGACCAAGCCAAGGATATTAAAAGCTGGAAGCCCATCCACCAATCTTAACAGGTTTCTTACCAGAGACTTTAATATACCTATCCTCTTTCCGTCAATATCAACCACCTTCAAACCCAGCGCTTTTTTACCTATCGTCCCGCCGGCATAAGCCTCTAACAGTATAAAATAGGCAAATATTATAAAAAGAAAAACCAGACAAATAGGGTCGAGTATCCCCCAGAGATGATCTTCGTAAGTCATGACCCACCTGCCGGAATACAGGTAAGTAACGGGAAAGAAAAATAACGAAAGGAAAATAAAATCGAGCACGAAGGCCAGACCTCTCCGGACTACTACCATTTTCTCTTATTTATTTAACCCCCATCGACTCCAATCTTTTTTCCAGCTTTTTAATCTTTTTCTGCGCCCAGACAATGAAGCCGATGACAAGGAGGCTGAAAACCGTAAGCGCCAGCAGGATAATCTGGAAGCCGGTGTCCGGGTCGTTGCGCCAGACGAGATAGCCGACCAGCACCCCGCCGATAACGGGATTAAGCACCGCCAGGATGAAACCCACTATTGCCAGTACGCTCATATTTCACCCCTTTATTCACAGAATCCTTAAAATATTTTAGCATCTCGCCTGAGAAGTTGCTAGGAGAGTGTGATTTAGGTACTATCCTTAAAATTTAAAACGTATTAAAATATTCAAATAGAATTGAATTTTCCGCAGGAGATTTATCTATGGAAAATGACGTGATTATGCCTCAAGGGAAATCGGTCACGGTAGTAATCAGCCGCCGGGTATTGCCGGGACACGAGCGGGACTATGACGAGTGGGTACGCAAACTGGTGGCGGCGGCCACACAAGCCCCCGGCAACACGGGTGCAACGTTACTTATTCCCGAACCCGGTAAGCAGGGACTGTACCACGTCGTGCTGCGCTTTGCGGACCAGGAGTCCGTGCATACCTGGGAAGACTCTTATATCCGCCAGAAGCTATCCCACGAGGCGGATGCTTTCTCCGTGAGGAGCCGGCAGGAGGCGACCGGCCTGGAGACATGGTTCTCTATTCCAGAGTGTCCGGAACTGGCACCGCCGCCGCGGTGGAAGATGTTCCTCATAACCACCATCGCCGCCTATATACTGACATTGATTATCGTGCCGCTGGAGCAGCGCTTTTTGGAATCCTGGCCTTTCCCGTTGCTCAATATATTGACTGCCGCGTTACTGGTGGGGATTTTGACATGGGCTGTGATGCCATGGCTCAGCCGCTACGTTTTCCGCAAGTGGCTGTACCGGGAGAATTTATAGTATCACGCCCGGGAAGTTGCCGGGTAGCAGACTTTACCGGAACTTCCACTTGACAACACCAGTAACCGGTAGTAAAGTTATGGATACCATTTTACGGATAATTGAGGAGGGGCCAATATGGAAAGTGCCAATGTTACCGGCATTTTGACCGGTCTCCAGATTGTCCAGATGAATTCACTGAACTGGGTATTGTTTTTACTAGCCGCCCTGATTGGTGGATTTGCCAGTTCTCTGATAAACAACAAGGGAGCTATTGAGCGTATGGGGTGGGACAACCCTGACCCTCTGAAAAGAAAACAGCTCAAAATCGGTCTTATCGCCGACCTGGCTTCCGGACTGGCCGCTGCCCTGGCTATCCTCTGGACGATGACGCCACAGACGTTCTTTCAGCTTATCGGCATCGGCGCCGTCGCCGGTTACGGTGGCAGCGCCGTTCTTCAGGCTCTGGTAAATCGATTGACCGCCGATGTCTCCCAGGCACAGAAAGATACCCTTGAAAAAGCGAATGAAAAGCTGGAAGAATCGAAGAAAATGCTTGATACGATTAAAGAGTCCCAGAAAGAGCTGGAAAAGAAAAAGGCCGAAATCAGCATCGCCGAAAAGATAGCTGCGGCTAAGAAAAAGCTAACCACCTAAAATACGGGAGGATGAGATGATAACACCTGATGAGATATTGAAACATATGAATATTGGACCCGAGGAGGCAACTAAACTTGCCTCGGAAATCAACCTGCTGGCCGGACAGTATGACATAGATAACAATCAAATAATAGACATGCTGACAAAAAATCCCGACGAACTTGCCAAACACGAAAGTCAAGTCGAGACAGCGCGGCAGCAGATCAAGCTAGACCTCAGAAAGATGATATTACCGGAAAAATAATAAAATATCTGATAAGATAGACAGTTACCGTTGGCTCGCGCCCCGGCATGGTCACCCGCGGGAGCGCGGCATATTTACTTTATCCCGGTGGCGGGGCTGACTGTGGTTTGAGCGCCACATCGGCTTTCTTGAGCCAGTCCGGT
>CAZXYV010000195.1:0-4064 GCA_964645025.1 uncultured Dehalococcoidaceae bacterium
AGGGACCGCAGGATTTAAGGGTTACGGAATACCGGGACAGGCTCATGGCCCAGGAAAAAGCCGCTAAAACCTAATTTGAAGCAAAGATAGAATCATGGTGCCGGGGAGGGATATTAATTTGAACGTAGCGACCCCGAAGCCGGTCATAATAAAGATTGATCACCTTTCGCTCAGCTTTGGCGGCGTCAAAGCCCTGGATGATGTGAGTACGGAAATCCGGGATAAAGAGATATTGGCCATCATCGGGCCCAACGGCGCCGGCAAGACGGCCCTCCTCAACTGTATCAATGGTTTCTATAAACCTCAAAAGGGTGCGATTTATTACGAAGGAAAGAAAATCACCCGCATGCGTCCGGACAAACTGGCCAAAATGGGTATCGCCCGGACCTTTCAAAATATCGAGCTTTATACCGGGCTCAGTACCCAGGATAATATCATGGCGGCCCGGCATGTGCTTATGAAGCAGAACTTCGTCACCGGCGCCCTGTACTTCGGTCCGGCGCACCGTGAGGAAATCGAGCACCGCTGCACCGTTGAGGAGATAATCGACTTCCTGGAAATTGAATCGCTCCGGAAGACGGTGGTTGGCGTTTTGCCCTACGGGATGCGCAAGAGGGTCGAACTGGGCCGGGCGTTAGCCCTGGAGCCGCGAGTCCTGCTTCTCGATGAACCGATGGCCGGGATGAACCTGGAAGAAAAGGAAGACATCGCCCGCTTTATCATCGATATCTTTGAAGGCCAGGGCGATACTTATCCCGATACGCCCGTCCTGAAAAACGGCATCAGCTGTATTGTCCTGGTCGAGCATGACATGGGGGTGGTGATGGACATCGCCGACCGGATTGTCGTCCTTGATTTCGGTAAAAAAATCGCCGAGGGCACCCCCGCGGAGATTAAGGCCAACCCCGAGGTCATTAACGCCTATCTCGGGCAGGAAGTGGAGCCGGTGAAGTAGAAGCTGTGTAAATATGTTGCAGGTAAACAACATCGAAGTCTTTTATATGGGTGTCATCCAGGTACTGCGCGGCGTATCGCTGGAGGTGGGTGACGGTCAAATCATTGCCCTGCTGGGGGCCAACGGCGGTGGTAAAACGACGGTGCTGAAGGCGATATCAGGACTCCTGAAGACGGAAGAGGGAGAGGTGACCAACGGCAGCATCGTTTTTAATGGCCAGCGCATCGATAAACGCGGCCCGGAGGATATCGCGGCTCTCGGCATCAGCCAGGTGATGGAAGGGCGCCGGGTGCTGGAACATCTCAGTGTCGAGGAGAACCTGCTGGTCGGCGCCTACCGCCGGAAAGACCGCGCCGGTGTCAAGAGGGATTTAGAGATGGTCTTCGGTTACTTCCCCAGGGTTAAAAACCTCCGGCGCCGGACGAGCGGCTACCTGTCCGGCGGGGAGCAGCAGATGCTGGTCATCGGCCGGGCGCTCATGGCCAGCCCCAAGGTCATGCTGATGGATGAACCTTCACTCGGTCTGGCCCCGCTAATGGTGCAGGAAATTTACGATATTACGCGGAGAATCAATGCCGAGCAGAAGGTATCGATTCTCCTCGTGGAACAGAATGTCCGGGCTGCCCTCGGTATCGCCCACCACGGCTATGTCATCGAAAACGGCCGGATAGTCATGGAAGGCCCGGCGGACAGGCTCAGGGATAACGAAGATGTCAGAGAATTCTACATGGGGCTATCGGCCATTGGCTCCCAGAAAAGCTATCGGGATGTGAAACACTACCGGCGGAGGAAGAGATGGCTCGCTTAGAGGCAAGGCCCGGTGCGGTGCTATCCGGCTTAGAGCGGGTCTATCCGGAGAAGGGCGATACCTGGCCGAAAATACTCAAATACAATTATGAGAAGTATGGCGATAAGCATATCGCCATGCGCCATAAACGTCATGGTATCTGGCAGACTTATAGCTGGAAGGACTACTACCTCAATGTTAAGTACCTGGCGCTCGGCCTGCTGTCCCTCGGCTTCACACCCGGTGATAAATTGCTCGTTATCGGTGATAATGCCCCACAGTGGTATCATGCGGAACTGGCGGCCCAGGCCAACCACGGTACGGCGGTGGGGCTGTATTCGGATTTAACGCCGCAGGAAATAAAATACATTGCCGCTAACTCCGAGGCCAGGTTTGCCGTGGTGGAAGACCAGGAGCAGGTGGACAAGTTCCTGCAAATCAAGGATGGGCTTCCCCGGCTGGAAAAAATTATCTTCTGGCGCTATAAAGGTATATCCGGCTACAGTGATGCCATGTTAACAGGTTACCGGCAGGTACAACAGCTCGGGCAGAAATATGAAGGAGAACATCCCGGGACGTTCGAGCAGAATATCGCCTCCGGGAATGCCAGTGACATCTGTGCCATCATCTACACCTCGGGGACAACGGGGGATGTCCCCAAGGGCGCCATCCATACCTATGGGACGCTGCTACCGGGCGCGGAATATTACCTCCGCCTCGACCCGTGGTATGAGGACGATAATATCGCCTCATACATGCCGCCGGCCTGGATAACCGAGCAGTGGTTCGGTATCGGCTGCCATCTGCTCTCCGGCGGCATCCTGAACTTCGCGGAAAGACCGGAGACACAGCAGCACGATATCCGTGAAATCGGACCGAATATTATCTATTACAATTCCCGCATCTGGGAGCGGCAGGCGGTCACGGTACAGGCGAGGATAAAAGGCTCCGACCCCCTGAAGAGGCTTATCTTCCGCCTTTTTATGCCGGTCGGGTACAGGATGGCCGATGCCAGGCTTAAAAAACAAAAGCCGGGGCTCTTTATCAAGATACTCCATCCCCTGGCTGATTTTCTGATATTAAGACCCCTCAGAGATAACCTTGGCCTGCCGAACGCCAGAGTCTGCTATACCACGGGTGCCATGCTCAGCCCGGAGGCTATCAGGTTCTATCATGCGCTGGATGTGCCCCTGAAAAACCAGTATGCGTTGACGGAGGGTGGCGCTGTGTCCTGCTCCCGCACCGATGATATCAGCCTGGAGACGGTAGGGACCCTTCCCCGCGGGACAGAGGTGAGAATCACCGGCGGCGGCGAGCTTCTCTGCCGGCAGCCCGGCGTTTTCCTGGGTTATTACCAGGACCCGGTGAAAACCGCCGAAGTTCTTAAAGGCGGCTGGTTTTACAGCGGTGATGGCGCCCGCATTAATGAAGAAGGACATGTCGTCTTCATTGATAGACTGAGAGACCTTGTCGATTTGACCTGCGGCGAGAGACTGGCTCCCCAGCTGATTGAGAGCCAACTCAAATTCAGCCCGTATATCCGGGACGCTTGGGTGCTGGCGGGGCCGGAGAGAGCCTATGTCTCGGCCATAATCACCATCGACTATGAAAATGTAAGCCGGTGGGCTGACCGGAGGAGGGTGGTGTATACTACTTTCAACGACCTTTCTCAGAAACCCGAAGTTTACGAGCTTATCCGGCAGGATATAGAGAGAATAAACAAAACTCTGCCCGAGGGCTGCCGGGTCATGAAATATACCAATCTGCACAAGGAATTTGACCCGGATGAATCCGAGCTGACCAGGAATCGGAAGCTCAAGAAGAAATTTGTGGAGGAGCGCTACCGCGAGCTTATCAACGCTATCTACAGCGATAAAACCGAGGTGTCTATAGAAGCTCAAATAAGATACCGGGACGGAAGGTCAGGGATACTTAAGACTACTATCAGCATTAAATCTGTTGAGGGGGCCAACCGATGACGTTCTTGCTGCAACTGGCGGTAACCGGGTTTGGACTGGGCATGGTCTATGCCCTTATCGCCATCGGTTTTGTCATCATCCTCAAGTGCTCCAAGGCATTCAATATCGCCCAGGGGCAGTTCGTGATGATAGGCGGTTACCTGGGCTTCACTTTCCTGGTGACATTCCATCTGCCGGTCTGGGCCAGCCTGCTGGCGGCCGTCGCCGTCGCTGCCATCATGGGTTTATTGATAGAACGCCTGACCCTGCGCCCGCTGGTGGGCCAATCCGTGCTGGCCATCATCATGATGACCATCGCCCTGGGGACGGTACTGGATGGGGTGGCAACCCTGGTCTGGGGCGG
>CAZXYV010000196.1:0-4058 GCA_964645025.1 uncultured Dehalococcoidaceae bacterium
AGGAACTGGCCAATCTGCTGAAATCAGGTTCGCTGCCCGTGCAGCTTAAGAAACCACCGCTCTACCAGGAGAAGGTTTCCGCCACGCTCGGCGCTGAGTTCATCAATATGAGCTGGAAGGCCGCTTTAATCGGCCTGGCGCTGATTATGCTGTTCATGATTGCCTACTACCGTATACCCGGCTTCATGGCCAGCCTGGCCCTTATTTTCTACGGGACGTTGACACTGGCCATCTGCAAGCTGTGGCCGATTACCCTGAGCCTGGGCGGCATCGGGGGCATCATCGTCTCGATGGGTATCGCCGTGGATGCCAACGTCCTTATCTTTGAGAGGATGAAGGAGGAGTTCCGTGCCGGGCGGACGCTCGGGGCCGCCATCGAGGCCGGATTCCACCGGGCCTGGACGGCCATCTGGGACAGCAACGTGACGACCTTCATCGCTTGTATCATCCTTTACTGGCTGGGCAGTGCGGCAATGCACAATGCCGCCGTCATCGGCTTTGCCGTGACGCTGTTCATCGGCGCGGTCGTAAGCATGTTCACGGCGGTCATGGTTACCAGGACGCTTTTACGCCTGTTTACCGGCAGCTCCCTGGCAAACAACACGGGGCTATTTACTGTGAGCGGAGGCAAGAAATAATGCTTGATATCATCGGCAAAAGGTTCTGGTTCTTCCTTATTTCCGGGATGCTCATCCTCATTGCCATCGTTTCGCTGGCAACCTTCGGGCTCAAGCCGAGTATCGAGTTCAGCAGCGGCTCAATGCTAAGCGTTAGGCTCGAGACGCCGGTAGATTACACCCAGTTTCAGCAGGAAATTGCCAACCTGGGTTACACCGACGCCATCGTCCAGAAAACCGGCGCGGGCGACTATCTCATCCGCACGCAGGAGCTGACCGAGGAAGCCAAGGCGCAGCTGGAGGCCGGGCTGACGGCGCGCTTCGGGAAGCTGTCCGAGGCACAGTTCTTTTCCGTATCCCCGATGGTAGCCTCCGAGACAGCCCGTAACGCCGGCATCGCCGTGGCCGTGGCCATGGCCGGCATGCTTCTCTACGTCACCTGGGCATTCCGTAAAATGCCCCGCCCTTTCCGCTGGGGGACCTGCTTCGTGATAGCGCTGTTCCATGACATACTGGTCACGGTGGGGCTTTTCTCTCTCCTCGGTCATATACTGGGCTGGGAAATCAACCTGATGTTTATCACCGGTATCCTCGCTATCGTCGGCGTCAGCCTGGATAATACCATCGTCGTTTTCGACCGGATGCGGGAGAACCAGAAAACGGGCGTTAGTCCGGACTTTGAGGTGGTGGTCAACCGTAGCCAGATAGAAACCCTGGGACGTTCGCTTAACACCACCATCACCATCATCATTACCTGCGTCGCCCTGTTGCTTTTTGTCGGCGGCACCATACAGAACTTCGTGGTTGTCCTGCTCATGGGGCTCATCGCCGGCACGTTCGATTCCGTCTTCGTGGCACCGGGACTGCTGGTAGTGTGGGACAAGAACGAGTGGGGCCGGTTCATCGGGCGCCGACTTCAGCCGGCGGCTGAAACCAAGGGCAGGTGACGGCCGGTGTTTACACGCAAGTCAAAAGCTGCCGCCATCTCCGTTGCCTCCAACAGCCTGCTGATTCTGCTGAAGGTCGTAGCCGGCCTGCTAACCGGCAGTATCAGCCTGATAGCCGAAGCTATCCATAGCTTGATGGACCTGGCCGCGGCTATCGTCGCCTTCTTCAGTGTCCGTATTTCCGATAAACCCGCCGATAAAGAACACCCCTTCGGCCATGGTAAAGCCGAAAACATAAGCGGCGTCGTTGAGGCTATTTTGATATTCGTGGCGGCTGGACTAATTATATATCAAGCCGTACAGAGGATAATCCAGGGGAAAACCCTGGAGCTGCTGGAAATCGGTATCGGGATAATGGCCGTGTCCATCGTCGTCAACATCCTCGTCTCCCGGTATCTATTAAAGGTTTCCCGCGAAACGGATTCGCTAGCCCTGGAAGTGGATGCCGGTCACCTCACCACAGATGTCATGTCCATGGCGGGTGTACTGGTGGGACTTACCATCGTGCGGCTGGCTCACCTGGCCGGGTTTCATCTCGATGTTCTCGACCCGATTGTGGCGATATTAGTCTCTTTAATGATTATCAGAACATCATATATGCTCACCATGAAATCGTTCGGGGGTCTCGTCGACGTAAGCCTGCCGGAAAATGAAGAGAAAGACATCAAGCAGGCTATTATCGAGCACTTCGGCGAGGAGGTAGTGAGTTTTCACAGGCTACGCACCCGCAAGGCCGGCAGCCAGCGCTATATCGACCTGCACCTGGTCATGCCCCGGCGTATCAGCATCGCCGAAGCCCACGAGATGTGCGACCACCTGGAGAAGGACATGAGGAACAGGCTCCTCCGCACGGATGTCACCATACATGTCGAGCCCTGCAACGGCCAGTGCGAGTTATGCCTGCTCGTAGCCTGCCAGTGGAAAGAGCCGAAAGGCTAATCCAACCCGTGCGTCTGCTTAATCGCCGCCACTAGAGAATCGATATTCGGGGCGAATAGTTGCGGTGGCGACCCCAGCGGGTCTTCGATTTCCTTATCTCCCAGCAGGACGTTAAAAGTGGCTTTAACCGAGCAGGCTAAAGCCTCCAGGTTATAGCCCCCTTCCAGTCCCAGGACAAGCCTGCCCCCGCAGAGCTCACCCGCCAGTTCTTTGATGATAGCCACCATCCGGGCAAAGCCGTTAACGGTCACCTGCATCTCGGCTAGCTCATCCGCCCAGTGGGCGTCATAGCCCGCCGAAACTAAAATCAGCCCGGGACGGAAACGCTTTACCACCGGCGCAACGATTTGGGTAAAAACGCGCTCATATTCGGCATCACCGCAGCCGCGGGGTAACGGTATATTGACATTAGTACCTCCGGCCCGGCCACGGCCGGTCTCGCCGATTTCACCCGTGCCCGGATAATGAGGGTACTGGTGCGTCGAAACATAAAGCACGGTGGGGTCGTCATAAAAGGCCGCCTGGGTGCCGTTGCCGTGATGGACATCAAAGTCGATAATAGCGACGCGTTTCAGACCGCCTATTTTTACGGCATACCTGGCGGCGATAGCTACATTGTTAAAGATGCAAAAACCCATCGCCTTCCCGGCGGTAGCGTGGTGTCCCGGCGGCCTGACCAGGGCGAAGTCGGAGTTTACCGTCCCTGCCATGACCGCATCCACCGCCTTGATAGTGCCGCCCGCCGCATACAGCGCTGCGTCATAGGAGCCGGCGGACATGAAGGTCTCTACGTCGAGCCAGCCTCCGCCGTTCTGCCCGACCTCTTTAATATGAGCGACGTAAGACTCATCGTGGACCAGGGTCAACTCCTCTGCGGTGGCGGGGCGCGGTTTGATGAGGGCCAGCCGCTTTTGCAGGCCGGAGGATTCAAGTAACGAGACAATTGCCTCCAGCCGCCGCGCGTTTTCCGGGTGTTCGCCAGTATCGTGCCGGAGGTAGACGGGGTCGTAAACGTAGCCGACTTTCATAGCCATCACTAGACGTAAGCGATAATCCCCTTCACGATGAACTGCCCGCCGAAGTAGAGCAGCGCCAGGCTCAAAATAATAAAGACCCACTCCTGGACTTTCTGCCCCCAGAACTTGTGCGTTTTAAATATCGTGAAGGAAACGATGGACAGCCAGACGAGGTCGCACAGCCAGTGCACGACGACGAAGAACGGCAGTCCCCAGGTACCGACGGCGCTGAGGAAGTTCATCAGAAGCAGGCTCCCCACCGTCACCCACCACACCAGGAAGAACGGGTTAAGACCGCTCATCAGGATGCCGGCGACAAAGGCGTTATAGCTGGTATCTTTGCCTTCACGGGCCAGTTTCCGGCGGGCGCGGAACAGGTCGAAACCCATCCAGACAATCATGCCGCCGCCGAGCACGCTTAAGATGAGTTGCACCAAATGATTCTGGAAGAAATGCGCCAGGCCGAAGTAGACGAGCAGTATCAGCGGCACCTCGATGACGGCGTGTCCCAGCGATACCTGCACGCCGGCCCACGGCGA
>CAZXYV010000197.1:0-4043 GCA_964645025.1 uncultured Dehalococcoidaceae bacterium
GAGAAGGGCAAGGATGTTCTGTGTGGCGGCCAGGTTCGCGGTGGCAATAACGGCGTAACCGCCGGGCTTTAACATCCGGCAGATTTCATCGGGGAGCATATCGGTATCGGCGAGGTGCTCCAGCACCTGGTTGGCGCAGATGACGTCGAAGCTCTCATCCTCGAAGCAGGCTTTGACCTCGTCCAGGTTGCCCCGGCGGCAGTCAATACCCCGGGCGCGTGCCCGCTCCACGTTTTCGATGCTGTAATCGATGCCGCAGACGTGGTCAGTGCCGATTTTTGCCGCTATCCGCTGGGTGAACTCCCCGTTACCGCAGCCCAGGTCGAGCACCCTGGCGCCGGGATTATTTTCAAAAAGCGATATCGCGTCTTCCTGGCAGTCCCGGTAGACGTGATAAAATCTGTCCAGCAGCGACACGACCATCAGGTATATACTTGACATAAATCAAAGCCAGTCAGCTACGTTTCCCTTTTCTCACCGGTATCATAATATCAGCCCACTGCCCGGTCGAAGACATCTTTGAGGACCGCATTGCGGTGGGCGATGGAGTTTTTACCGTGTTCCACCTCCCAACGTCCCGCCGCGCCCATTTTTCTTCTCAACTCCTGGTTTTCAATCAGGAGTCCGGTTTTTTCCACGATGTTGTTCACCAGGCAGGGGTCGGTATCTTGCAGCGCGCGGATTACTTGAGGGTATAGCTGGGACAGGGGGAGGCCGTCCTGTGTCATCGGGACACGGTCGGACTCCCGCACCAGGCAGCCGGTCGCGCCGTCACTGACGAACTCGCTGACACCTTCGAGGTCGATGGATACCACCGGAAGCTCGTAGCTCATGGCTTCAAGGGTTATCTGCCACGACTCGTAGTGGCAGGGGAACAGGAAGATATCGCTCGTCCGATAAAGCTCGTCCACCTCCTGCCAGGGTAGAAAGCCGTCGATAACCCGCACGCGGGGATGGGAAAGCTGTCTGGCGTACTTCTTTTTTATCGCCGGAGATATGTCCGACCTGATGATGAGCTCGATGTTTTTGTGCCTGACGCAGAGCAGGTCGAAAGCCTCCAGGACTTCTTTGCCCCCACGGAACTCGAACGGCCCGGCCAGGTTAGCCGACCCGATAAACAATAACCTGACCTTAGTGTCATCGTATTTTTTAGTGAAATCCCTGGGGGCGAAGGGTAGTGGGCTAGTATGCGATTTATTTTCAAAGCCCCGGCAGTCTATATTTCTCAGGCAGGTATTTTTAGAAAACTCCGTCCAGCAGAGTACACCCTTGCAGTCGTCCGAAGCGAAGGCTGCTTCGGTAATGTGCCGGTACCGGCGGAAGTGTTTGAGATTATAACCGATTACCTCCCATATCCTCCCGATGTCGGCCACCCAGGGCTCTTTCCGGAAGACCAGGTGGTTACTGGCAAAAGTGAGGACGGCGTCCGCGGGGGGCTTTTTCGTGAGGCTGTCCCACCTGGCCTTCAGCCGCGGCACCGGCAGGCGCATCCACAAGTGAGATATCATTGTTTCGGCGAACGGGAAGCCGGAAATCCGGCCGGAGAGTCGTTCGTCCATTCCGTTCTTCGTAACGAACTCGTAGCCGGCGGGGGGAAAAGGGATAAGCTGGCGGACATGGTAGCCCATGTGGAGCTTCCACGCCGGCTCAAGGTAGACTTTCCTGGTTGCTACTCCGCTAACTGGCGGACCCGCTATTTGTGTTGTTTCAGATACCATGCGATAGTCCTCTCGAGCCCTTCCCGCAGGCCGGTCGTCGCTCTAAATCCGAAAGCCTGCAGAGCGCGGGCAGTATCGACGCAACGGCGGGGCTGGCCATCCGGGTGGCTCTTGTCCCAGGCGATTTTCCCTTTATAACAGAAGATTTTAGCGATGAGCTCAACGACATGTTTGATAGACGTTTCCACGCCGCTGCCAAGATTAACGGGGTCGGGGCTATCATACTTTTCCGCGGCCAGCACAATGCCGCGCGCTGCGTCCGCCACGTAAAGGAACTCCCGCGTCGCCTTGCCCGTGCCCCAGATGGTCACCTGTTTCCGGCCGATTTTTTTAGCCTCCACGGTCTTTTTAATGAGCGCCGGGATGACATGCGCGTATTCCGTGTCAAAATGGTCGCCGGGGCCGTAGAGGTTGACGGGCAATAAAAAAATGGTGTTGCATCCATACTGCCGGCGGTAAGCCTGACCCTGGACCAGGAGCATTTTCTTGGCAAGGCCGTAAGGGGCGGTGATTGCCTCCGGGTAGCCGTTCCACAAATCTTCCTCGCGGAAGGGAAGGGGGGTATCGCGGGGATAACAGCAGGTCGTCCCCACGGTAACGAATTTGTTTACCCCCGCCAGTCTCGCCTCCTCCATGAGCTGCACGCCCATCAGGAGATTGTCCCGCACGATATCGGCCGGCCTGGCCTCGTTGAAAGCAATGCCCCCCACCCTGGCCGCCAGGTGGATAACGATATCGATGTTTTTCACGGCGTCGCGGCAGTTCCCGCGCAGGGTGAGGTCGTTTTTCCCCGAGCGCGGCACACGTATTTCCGCCGCCCCCTTTTCCTTAAGGAGGCGGACCACGTGCGCGCCGAGGAAACCGGCGCCGCCGGTGACCAGTACGTGTTTGTGCTTCCAGAAAGAGTTTGCGGCCACGCTGCTGCTACCGTCTCTGTTTATTCAGGATGATATATTCTTCGCTGGTGTAGTTGGGCGCGTCCCAGGCGAACCTCTCGCCTTTCTGCCATTTCCGCCACCGGTCGAGGTCGCTGGCCACCATTATCTCCACCAGTTCTTTAAATCTGGTTTTAGGTTCCCAGCCCAGCTTTTTCCGGGCTTTGGAATAGTCGCCTTTGAGAAAGCCGACGTCCAGCGGGCGGGTCAGGCTCTCTTCCGACCGGAGGTATTTCCGCCAGTCGAGACCGGCGGCGGCGAAAGCTATCTCGGCGAACTCCTGGACGGAATGGGCCTCGTTGGTCGCCACGACGTAGTCGTCCGGCTCGGGCTGCTGGAGCATGAGCCACATGGACGCCACGTACTCCGGGGCGTAGCCCCAGTCCCTTTTCGCCGCCAGGTTGCCCAGCTTCAGCTCCTTTTCCAGTCCCAGGGCAATCTTGGCCACGCTATTGGAGATTTTCCGGGTGACGAACTCCAGGCCGCGGAGGGGCGACTCATGGTTAAAGAGGATGCCGTTACAGGCGAAGATGCCGTAAGCGTCCCGGTAAATCCGGGTCTGCCAGTAGCCGTAGAGCTTGGCCGCGGCGTAAGGGCTCCAGGGATGGAAGGGAGTGTCTTCATTCTGGCTGGTGAGGTGGTCGCCGCCATAAAGCTCGCTGGTGGAAGCCTGGTAGAACCGCGACGACGGCGATAGTTTCCGGATGATCTCAAGGAGTCGGGTAACGCCGACGCCGGTGACCTGCCCCGTGCCGACCGGCTGCTCGAAGGATATGCCGACGAAGCTCTGGGCGGCCAAGTGGTAGATTTCATCCGGGCGGGAGATGTTGATAGCTTCGATAATCGAGGGGGTATCGACCAGCTCCATAGGAATCAGCCTGACCCTATCGAAGATACCCAGGTATTGCAGCCGCCAGAAATTGGGGGTGGAAAGCCGACGGTAGGTGCCGAAAACGGTATAACCCTTGTCCAGGAGGAACTTTGCCAAGTAAGCCCCGTCCTGCCCGGTGACGCCGGTTATCAAAGCCTTCTTTTTTACCTCGTGGTGGCTGCTCTTTCTGCTCCTGACCTCATGCGCCGATGTTACCATGTATCACCTTCCGGTATTTTATTTATCGCCAGCCGTGACAGGCTGCACGGGGGCCGGGTACGCCTGTTTCTTTATCGGTGAAAATATCCGGCGCAGAAAACCGCCGGTAGTCCCTATCTTGAATCCTTTCACGATGTCCTTGATAAAGAACATCCTGTAGCCGGGGAAACGGTATAACAGTTTAAAGAAAAGGAAAACCAGAGAAGGACGGGTGACGAGAGACCTCAGCCAGATATTCATCATCTTCCGGTAGGACAGGTCGAGGTCCTCAGTAAGGGTGTCGTGCTGCCAGCCGCCGGC
>CAZXYV010000198.1:0-4039 GCA_964645025.1 uncultured Dehalococcoidaceae bacterium
TAGTCCACGCCATGAAGTCTTTTTCATTGGGGCCGGCGGTAATATACGGGGCATCCCCGTAAGCCACCCCGACAGCATGTCCCAGCTTATCACATTCAAAATCGTAGGCGGCGACCAGGTCCTCAATCTTTTTACCGGCGTCGGTAATCTCCAATCCCGGCCGGAACTCTTCCAGTACCATCTGCCTCATTTCTGCCCAGAGTTCGAACATCTTCTTATAGATGCCCCTGGGTTCCTCCCACCAGTAACCCCGTATCATCTGGGCCCCGTAGCCCAGGTTCCGGGTAAACTCCGGAGAATAGGTGACCGCGTTCGGCTTCCGGATAACCGCCGGGCCGGGCCGGTTGGGGTAAGTCGCCTCCGGCTGGCTGTGTATTAGTATAATTCTGTCGCCGATGCCGTGGGTATCCAGCACTTCTACCGACGGACGGGCGGCCTCCAGTTCGGTGATACCATCTTTTAAATTGAGCAGGAAAACATAATGCGCCAGGTCGGAAATCTGGATGGCCTTCTGCATCACGGCCAGCTCCTCGGCGCTCTTGGGGCCGCGGATTTCCCCGAAAAGCCGGTGCGCTTCCACTAGCTCAACTTTCGGACACAATTCCGTAAACTGCTGCATCTCGAACACCGGCCACCAGCGGTAGCTATCGACGCCGATGCGGCTCTTTTGCAACTTGAGGCTGATAATCAGTTTGGCCGCGTCTACCGGCGGGTTGGCCGAAAGGCGGATATTCTCGGCCGGTATCCAGCCGCTCATTCCCGCTACCTTCTCGGGCGTCAGGCCGCTGTTGGTCGGGACCAGGAAGACCGGCCCGCCGCTGGCCGGGAATATCACCATGTTCATCCGGTTGCCCCATACCCGCGTCAGGTAATGGACGGGTACGCCCAGCTGGCTGCCCCCGTAGACGATAAGCGCGGCAAGCCCGGCTTTTTGCAGCTTTTTCCGCAGGAGGGCATAGCGGCGCTCTTTCTCTTTCAGGCTCAACTCGGGTTTCAGTATCGGTGTGACCATCTTGCTCCTTCCTTTTTCGATATGATATCTCGATTTACAGCGTCTATATTATAGACCTCCCGATTAAAATAGGAAAGCTCATTAATAAACGAGTCTATTTTGTAATCTTACAGCCGCGCTGGTATAATCAACTCTAAACGCTATCTTTGCCGATAAAAAGCTATTCGGTAATTCCAATTTTTTCCAATGGCCGATACATTATGTAAATCAAGAAAGGAAAGGAACGCGTCATGACCGACAAGAAATGGACTGATATGACCCGGCAGGAGAAAAGAGCGCAGAGGTTCAAGTGGTTCCTCGAGCCGGAAGGTGTGAACTTCATCAACGCTGATGCCGCTAAAGCCTACCGGACCAGGGCGCAACGGCTGGTTGACGTGTATAACATCAGAGAGCCGGACAGGGTGCCCGTTTCTCTGCCTATCGGCGCGGTGCCGGCCAATCTGTACGACACCGATTATTATAGCTGTATGTATAACTATGATAAAGCCGCCGCTACCTGGGACAGGTTCAACCAGGATTTTAAGGACGCGGATAGCCTGGCCAGTCCGGCCATGGTGCTTCCCGCCAAGGTCTACGACCTGCTCGATTATAAGCTCTACAAGTGGCCGGGGCACGGTCTTTCCACCAAGGCCTCGGGAATCCAGTTCGTCGAGGGCGAATACGTCAAGGCGGATGAGTACGACGCCCTGATTAGAAATCCCTCCGATTTCTGGATGAGGGTCTATATGCCCCGTGTCTTCGGGGCATTTGAGTCGTGGCAGGCGCTGACGCCCTTTACCAGCATCATCGAAGGCCCCGCCATGCATTTCGCGCCGTACATGCGGCCGGATGTCCAGGCTTCGCTACAGACGCTCATCAACGTGGGGAACGAGCTATCCAAATACACGAAAATGGTCATGGGTTTCAGCCGGAAGATACTTGAAGCCGGATATCCCGTGGCGCGCGGGTCGCTGGCCAAGGCGCCTTTCGACACTATCGGCGATACGCTCCGGGGTACCCAGGGGATATTCTTCGATATGTACCGCCAGCCGGATAAGCTCCTCGAAGCTATCGAGGTTATCACCAACCTGACGATCAACGCGGTCATAACTTCGGCCAACACCAATCGAGGGCTCTCGGCCATGTTCCCGCTGCACAAGGGCGCCGATGGCTGGATGTCCGACAAGCAGTTCCAGACCTTCTACTGGCCTTCGTTGAGAAAGGTCATCAACGCCCTGATTGATGAAGGCATCATGGTAACCCTGTTCGCCGAAGGGGCTTACAATACGCGCCTCGATATGGTGAATGAGTTCCCCAAGGGCACCGTCCACTGGCTTTTTGATAAGACCGATATGGCGCGGGCAAAAAAAATCCTCGGCGCTAAATGCTGCATCTCCGGGAACGTGCCCACGTCGCTGTTGATTACCGGCACACCGAAGGAAGTGAAAGCGTATTGCCGTAAGCTTATCGAGGACTGCGCTCCGGGCGGCGGCTATATCCTGGCGGGTGGCGCCCACGTGGATACCGGCAAACCGGAGAATTTCCGGGCGATGCTGGAAGCCGCCTGGGAATACGGGGTATATAGGAAATAAGTGATTTTGTCATTGCGAGCCGAAGCGAAGCAATCCGTTTGCAACGCTTGTGGCGGGGTTAGGGATTGCCACGGGCTTCGCCCTCGCAATGACAAGCTATTATTTACGGCATCGCCGCCAGTCGCTTTACCTTATCCCAGGCGCGGCGCTCGTCTTCATAAGGCGCCGCTTCCACGTGGCAGTTTTTGCCCAGTATCATCGTCATACGGTTCTGGCCATAGACCGGCCACTTTCCAATACTTTCGCAGCTGGGGTCGCCGGCGCGGGCGAAGGCCAGCCAGGCATCCTGCATGCACCGTGAAAGCTTGTCCGCTTCCGGCCCAACGCCGCAGAACTTGTCATTATAGGTACCCCAAACAAAGCCGATTTCCAGCGCGTGGCAGGCGCCAAGCATACCGCCAGCTACCGGGGATACCCAGTCGAAGATATAGTTGTAGGCCGGTGTATTATTATCACGCTGCGCTTCTACGAGTTCAAGAGACGTAATCCGGAACATGGCGTCCGTGTGGATAGCCGAGAGTATCTCCATAGGTCTGAGGACAACACCTCTCTTTGTTAAGGCCTTGCGGTAAATTTCAAGGAGAGCCGGAACCTGCTCCGGTGATATCATCGTGCCGAGCCGTTCGGCAAGCATAGCGTCGTCCATCTGGGCTATGCCCGGCTGCATCAGGCCGAACAGCTTCCACTCTTCGAGGTTGGTCCCGATGATAACCGGTATATCTTTAGCGGAGCCGCCCCGGGCGACTTTATTCGTTATGTCCGGGATTAGCTCACCATCGATGACCGGCGCTGTCGCCGTGGCTCTGGGTGCTTCTCCGGGCCGGGTCGCCGCCGCTTTCAGCTTCACATCCACATCGAGTAGCTGCTTCGTGGTTAGTGCCCTCAGTGTTTTAGCCTCACTGCCCTTGAGGTTAAGTAATTTCAAGAAATTCTCTCCGACAGCATTCGCGCTTTTAAGGGATACGGCCGTGCTGCCGACGCCGCTTTCACATATCGCTTTCTGGAAGAGGCCCCTGGCCGCCGGCATCGCCAGCAGGCAGCCGATACTCATGCCGCCGGCCGATTCGCCGAAGACGGTGACATTAGACGGGTCGCCGCCGAAGACCGCGATATTATCCCGCACCCATTTCAGAGCGGCAATCTGGTCCAGCAGCCCTTCATTGCCTGTGGCCGGTATCTTACCGCCGGTAACATCCTTCAAGCGCAGGAAACCAAGCTCTCCCAGACGGTAGTTAATCGTCACGAGAACGATGTCGCCGCGCGTGGCCAGGGAGCCGCTACGATAAGATATCGAAGAACCCGAGCCAAAGACGAAAGCGCCGCCGTGTATCCAGAACATGACCGGCCGCTTTTTGTCATCCAAACCGGGCGTCCGGATATTCAGAAAGAGACAGTCCTCAGAGTCGGGTTCGATTTCTTCTCGAAGAGCCGCCAGCGGGCCGCTCGTCGGCAGGCT
>CAZXYV010000199.1:0-4024 GCA_964645025.1 uncultured Dehalococcoidaceae bacterium
CAATAGAAACAGAAGTCGTTCATTAGCCAAGTGAACCTAACTTTTAACTCGCCGCCTCTTTCTTTACCCAGCGTGTCCTTACCGCCAGCATGGGTACGGCGATAACCAGTACGATAATAGAGACAACCTGCGCCTGATGCAGGCCGAAAAGAAAGGGCGTACCGTCCCGGATAAAGTATATACCCAGGCGCCATACCGAGTATAAAGACAGGTAGACCAGGAAAAGCGAGCCGTCAGGCTTAAAAAGCCCCCTTAGCTTGAACAGGATACCGAAGACGATTAGATTATAGATAATCTCATAGATCTGCGTGGGGTGCACGGGGATACCGATGGGGCCATGGCTGTTTAGATTGGTGTAGACAATCGCCCAGGGCAGAGTAGTCATCTTTCCGTAGCAGCAGCCGTTCAAGGTACAGCCTACCCTCCCGATGGCCTGGGCCAGGATAATGCCCGGCGCAAGCATATCAGCCACGTAGTCAAAGGAGAACTTTTTACTCAACAGGCTGAAGAGCCAGATGCCTATGGTCGCCCCCAACACTGCTCCCCAGATAGACAGTCCCTCGCCGCCGATTATTTGTCCGGGGTTCTTGGAGTAATAGTCCCACAAATCGACGACATGGAGGAAGCGGGAAAATATAACGCCGGAGGGGATACCGACCAAGGCAGCATTGAGCACCATATCATAGGAAAGTCGGGGGGATTATTTTACCGAAAAGAGCGCCCAAATGACCAGCGTTATCACCGCCAGAGCCAACATGATACCATACCAGGCAACGGACACAGGTCCGATAGAAAAGGCCACTGGATTTACATTAATAATAATCATCAATTCGCACTCAAAGGTAGTTTGGCCTGAAAACACTCTTGCATCACGTCCTCGAAGGATATCAATTTCTCATTTTCTTTCAAGTTGAAGTCCCTTGGGCTTTCTATTCCCTTATCATAACCTCTCTGGCTGCTTCCTTGATAGCATCGGGCTGTACCTCTTTAGCCATAACCCGGCGGTGATAGGATTTGGACTGGTACAATGCCATTAAAGGAGCGTGACCAAAGAGCCTGTCCTTTGCGACGAGAACGGTGCAAAGTGCTCTACTGTTCTTAAGAAAAAGTGAATCGTGCCCTACGCAGAGACCTACTAGAATATTGAAATCAGTTTTCGCTTCGTTTAATAACTCGGCCTGGGCGATCGGGTGGCACATGGCCTCGAATCCCTCAGTATTAACCTGCTCCCAGGCTTCTAGGCCTAGTTCTTCTTTGGGGACCGAACCACATTTGCAGCATACAGATACTACCTCAAAACCCCTGTTCTCCAGAATCGGCACGAGCAAAGTAGCCTCATTGTGGAGTCCTCCGCAGAAGGCAACGCCCAGTCTTTTATAGCCCATTCTCTGGGCAAACTCCATAGTGTCTTCCAACCGGCTTTTCACCGGGCTCATGCGCTGTGGCGCATGGGGTAACCTCATGTAGCCGGAGCCCTCCTGTTTCGAAGCCTGGCGGGCAAATTCATGAAACTCAGGGCTGAAGCACTTTTTCGTGGCTTTTTCTATAACGTCAGCCTTAATTTTCCCTGGGCAGTTTTCCGGCCCTTCTTGCCAGGCAGAACTATTACACACGGGACGAGGACACTTGGCACAGTTTACAAGGACAACTGTTTGCTCATTATTTTTACCCTTTTTACTCATTGGTATTACTCCTTTTGCCAAAACTAGCAAAATAGACTTTAGTCTTGAAACTCTGTAATGTCAAAAGTACATTAGTTACCCATTTTACCCCCCACGGCGAAGTATCATGGATTAGGCCACTACGGTAATGTAAATCTCGTGCCTGCTTTATTGAAAAAGAAGCTTTCACTAAATTCCTGGACGAGAAGGCTGGCCGCTGGCAGGTCCGTACAATGACATAACCCCATTCTCTGAATACCAAAGCCTCGGAGGGCATCTATCGTCTGCCATAACCGCTCTTCAGAAGCGTTCATTAGGTGAGAGCCTCCAATCACGGCGTATATTTTCTCTACTCCGGTCAGATGTTTGGCATGGTACAAAGTATTTATCATACCCCGGTGAGCGCAGCCCAGGATTATGACCAACCCGTCTTCTGTCTTTATCACAAGAGCCTGGTCATCCAGGAGCCTATCAGGCTGCCATCCAGAGTCTTCTTTAACAAATAAGCCATCATCGATTTGCTCAAAGTCGGTTACCATCGGGACCTCGCCGGTGGTCATTATGTTGTCAGTTATTCTGACCGACTCTTTCGATAGCTTGAAGCAAGCTCCCAGGTTTTCCAGTTCCCTTCGCTGAAACGGTATGCCGATGTACCGGTCAGGCTCATCCTTGCGCCGTGAATACTTGGGCTGCCAGATATCCGGATGCGCCATCACCTCTACTTCTTTCCCTATTCTGCGCAATATCTCACGTAATCCGCCGGTATGGTCGTAGTGCCCGTGACTCAAGACAATCTTGCTTACTTTGGCAAGGTCGATATTGAGGGTATCAGCATTGTGGACGGCAGAGATGGTTTGGCCGCTATCAAAAAGAACATTCACACTTTCGGTTTCCAGCAAAATGCTCAGTCCCCATTCTCCCAGGAAGTCTCCTCTCCCAGCAGTGTTTTCACTCAAGGTAGTTATTTTGATTTGCATTGAACTCGTCCTCTAGTGTTTGAATTCAATTATATGTTCGCAGCAGGCATCACCGGCGGGAAGGGACTTGCCAATTCGATATATTAAAAGAGGATTCAACTCCTCGACAACAGTTTTCTCCATCGTTGTATGAGCTAAGCACATTTCCGGTTTATCCAAATGAAGAGGGCACTCATCAACTTTAATAATTGCTCTTTCATTGCTCATTTTAACACCAGCGCCATAGTGCTTGTCATAAGCAACTGTTTCAAATATCCTCAGGAGATATTGGGCAACAGAAGGAAGGTCGTAATTTTGCAGTTGACTTTTGGCTCTTTTGGCAACAGCCAAGCCATATTCACGACTCATGTCCGATATCAACTTCAATCCTTCATCTCCAAATTTTTGATAAATGTAATCATAATTACTTCTCAGTCTAGCGTACAGTCCTCTAACTGCGCTTCGGTAGACCTTCTCAAGAGTGCGGCTATTTTCATCTTCCATTTTTGACTCCTGAAGTAGAAAAAATCTCGGCAGGCAAGCTGTTATCCCCTAACGTGTTTTCTCCTATAGAGGGCTGCCGTCCTGGTAAGTCTCCGTCTTCCTGGTAGGTAATCTCTTCTTGAACTGGTCAATGATATACTGACAGGCAGCGAAACCCTCGCTGCGATGTGCTGAGGCTACGGCAACAACTAGGTTAATCTCGCCGACCATCAGTTTGCCCGTCCTGTGGGATATGGCGATGTTTTCTACCTGCCACCTTTTCCTCGCTTCGTCGGCGATTTCGCGTAATGCGCTTTCCGCATTTCCCTTGGAGTCTTGATACTCTATGGAGAATACCGGTTTGCCCTCGGAGTAGTCACGAATCAGACCGACGTAGGTGACGACACAACCGCTACCAGTGGTACTGGCCTTGTTGACTACCTGCTCTGCCTGAATTGACTTTTCAGTAACTTCAATCATACTAGCTCTTTCCAGAAAGCGGCTTGGCTGACTGGGAGATAGATTCACCAAGCCTGGCTATAACCTCTGCATCATAACGTTCAATATTGCCTTCATCGCAGAGTTTGGCTAGTTCCGGGTCTATCGGCAGTTGTCCCAGGAGGGGGGCGCCGGCGGACTGCGCCATCTCATCACCCCGGCTTTTGCCAAAGATTTCAATCTTCTTGTCAATCTCAGGGACATACAGATAGCTCATGTTCTCCACGACGCCAAGGATGGCTTTATTCATCTGGCGTGCCATTTTAACTGCCTTACGGACAACCATGGCTGTCAAATCCTGCGGTGTGAAAACAATTATTATCCCCGATATTGGCAGTGTTTGGAGTACTGTTAGAGGAGCGTCTGCCGTACCCGGCGGCAGGTCGACAATCAGGTAGTCCAGCTTGCCCCAGAGCACCTCCTCCC
>CAZXYV010000200.1:0-4024 GCA_964645025.1 uncultured Dehalococcoidaceae bacterium
TGAGGGTGGCCAGCTCGGCTAAAGGGAAGTAGCCGCACTCGGCCAGGGCGGCGTAGAGCACCGGCGCGGCGTGGCCCTTGCTCAGGATAAATCTATCCCTGTCCGGCCACTGCGGGTCGGCGGGCTTGTGTCGCAGGATTCTCCAGTAAAGTGCGGTGACAATCTCGACGGCGGATAGCGAGCCGCCGGGATGGCCGCTATTCGCTTTGGCAATCATATTGATGATGTGGAGGCGCAGCCTTTTAGCGACGGCCTCGAGGTCTTCACCGGATGAAAAAACCCCGGCTTTTACACTATCAGCCGAGGTTGTCAGCGATGGTTTAGGGGGCTTTGAACCAGTCACACTACATTATACTATATGGAGAAATGGCAAGTCTATTTTATAATATTTCTACTGGCCGTCTTAAAGCAGCAGGAATATGCTCAGTGCCATGATTATCATCCCGGCCACCACACCGATAATTACCAAATGCTCCTCTCCATACTGGTGCGCGGTAGGTAAAAGCTCGTCCAGACTGATATAGACCATGATGCCGGCCGCAAAGGCCAGGAGCGCGTAGATTACGGTCGGTGTCAGAAATTTGAAGAGAATGGTGTAGCCGATGACGGCGCCTATCGGCTCGGCCAGGCCGGCGGCGAACGAGTAGAGAAAAGCCCGCCGGCGGTTACCGGTGGCTTCAAAAATTGGCATCGATACGCTGATGCCCTCGGGGATATTATGCAGGGCAATGGCCACTGCCACGAGAATACCGAAGGCCTGGTCCCCCGTGATAGCGCTGCTGAAGACGGCTAATCCTTCGGGGAAATTGTGGATGGCGATGCCTATGGCGGTGAGCATACCGGCGCGCTTGAGATTAGGGATTTGTCCGGCCCCATGCCGGAATCGGTGCTGACCTCGGCTTGAATCAGCCGGGCCTATCTGACCAGCCAGGTCTGATGAGTCTTTAATCAGAGGCAGAATTGAATCTGCCGCGTGCTCCTGCTTATATTCATGAGGAATCAGGATATCGATAATCGCGATAAACCCGATGCCGATAAAGAACCCCAGATTGGCCGTTAGATAGCCGACTTTATCAAAAGCCTGATGCAGTAGTTCGGCAAAGGAGATATAGAGCATCACGCCGGCGGAAAAACCGAGAATCAATGACATGAGCCGGGGTTTGGGCTCGCGTATAAAATAGGCCGCGGCGCTGCCGATACCGGTGGATAGTCCCGCCAGCAGGGTCAGCAGAAAAGCGAATAAGACATTATTTGGCATAGATTTCCTGTTCTGGATTATATAATGAAGGGTAAGGGCAAGTCTATTTTTGGGGAGTCTATTTCCCCCTTTGGGAAAGTCTGTAAACCAGATAAATACTAATTTATTTTATCCTCTTCGGCGGGGTTAACCACGAGACTAACAGCAAGCCGGCCAGGGCGGTAATGATACAGATTAAGAATGCCAACTGATAGCTATCGGATACGTAGAACAAATAGCCTGATAATACCGGACCTAGCGAGCCACCGATACAGACGCTAAAGACCAGGCTTCCCAGCAAAGTACCCAATGAGCTCAAACCGAACAGCTCCACGGTTACCAGTGATTGAATCGTTGACGAGCCTCCGTAAGCCAGACCGAAAACTATACCGACGAGGCAAAGCGCCCACAGCTGCTGGGCGAACTCCAGCCCGACCAGCGAAACGAGAAGAAAAGCCAGAATGAAAATAAGTAACGGCTTGACCCGGATTCTATCGCCGATGCCACCGATAATCAGCCTGCCGAAGATGCTGGCGGCACCGATGACGGACAGGATGCTGGCGGCGGCAATAGGGCTGATTTCCGGTCTACTGGCATACGGTACGATATGTACCATGATACTGAACTGGCTATACCCGAAACAGAAATATATCACCGCCATCATCCAGAACTGTTTCGTACGGATGGCCTGCCGGTAGGTAAAGTCTTTGTCATCGGGCAGCGGTATTTTCCGGGCGGCTTTCTGACTTTTTGACGCCGGACCGGCCTGGTCTGGTCCCCGCCTTAATAATAGCGCCGACGCTACAATCACTACGAACGTGATAATTCCGATGATAACGTAAGCGGTACGCCACTTGTAAACTGAAATAAGATGGCTGATTACCGGGGCAAAGATGACGGTACCTATGCCCAGGCCGGCTGTGACGATGCCGGTCATCATCCCCCTCTTAGCGGTAAACCACCGGGCGACGGTGGATACCGCGGCGGGGAAAAGGCCGCCGGCCCCGACCGCCAGCAATGTACCGTAAAGCAGATAGACCTGCCACGGAAATTTGACCAGCGACATCAGCGCAAATCCCAGGCCGAAGGCGCTGCCGCAGAAAATACTTACGGCCTTGGGACCCAGCCGGTCACTGACTCTGCCGGCGATAATCGACACCAGTCCTGATACCAGTACCGCTATAGCAAAGGCGCCCGAGGTGGCCCCCTTGTTCCAGTGAAACTGTGATGATAGCGAATCAAAGAAAATAGAGTAGCTATAAAAAGTCCCGTAGCCCACTATCAGGATGATGGTGGAGGCTGCCACGACGACGTAGCCATAGTAAAGCGGTTTTTTATTCATCTTCGTGTTTTTAGCCATTTATCCAAGCTGCAGAAATAAAGAGAGCGGCGTATGATATTTACACCGCTCTATTCAAAATCCCTCTCTGTTCTCCCTTTACCAAAGGGAGATGTACTGGTATCCCCCTTTATAAAAGGGGGATTAAGGGGGATTTTGTATTGGAAAATCCCTCTATTTATACTCTAAGGCCAGTACAGCTTATCCGCCTCTTTCTTGAGGTCGGTGCGGAAGTCCGGGTGGGCGATGGTGATGAGGTCTAAAGCCCGCTGCCGCTGCGTCTTGCCCTTGAGGTGGGCGATGCCGTACTCGGTGATGACATAGTCGCTGATGGTGCGCGGCACGGTGACAATCGTCCCTTCGGCCAGCATCGGCGTGATGCGCGAGACCCTCTTATCGCCGCTGCCGGCGGTAGAGGTCAGCACGGTGATGCTGCGGCCGCCTTTGGACAGGAACGAGCCGATAGCGAAGGAAGTCTGCCCGCCGGCGCCGCTGATAACGCGGGGGCCGATGGACTCGGCGGCAATCTGGCCGGCGAAGTCCACACTGACGGCGCTGTTGATGGCCACCATGTTGTCGTTCAGGGCGATGTTACGCACGTCCAGGCAGTACTCGGCGCTGTGCAGCTCGAAAGCCGGGTTCATGGTGACGAAGTCCATATCTTCCTTGGTGCCGCCGCCGCAGGCGGTAGCGATGGCCTTGTTGGGGTTGAAGCTCTTGCGTTTGCCGTTAATCACGCCCTTACGAATCAGCGGGATGATACCCCGCGGCGTCGTCTCCGAGTGCCAGCCAAGGTCGACCTTATTTTCAAAGGTGCCGAGCGTGCAGCACCACTCGCTGGTGGAGCCCACGCCGACCTGTAAGGTATCGCCGTCTTTAACCAGGGTGGAGACATAGCCGGCAATGGTCCTTTCCGCCTCGCCGGCCTCCACGTTCTTCCGGCCCAGGAGGTCGGTGCCGCCGGGCTGTTTGCCCGAAGGCGTGTGCTCCACGAAATAATCGATTTCCGAGACGTGGATGAAGTTATCGCCGTAGGTCCGGATGAGATTTTTATTGACCTCGGCCATGGCTATCCTGGCGTTGCGGATTTCCGTCTTTTTCGTCCAGACGGAAGCGCCGAAGCTGCAGTAGCCGTGGTCATCGGGCGGCGACAGTTCGACCATCACCACGTCGGCCGGCCCCCGGTCTTCTTCGTGGAAGATGAAGCCCAGGCCGCCGATGGCCAGGTCGCACCGTCTCTCGGCGATAATCTGCCGCACGATGGGTAAAGGGAAGCCGACCTCTATCTTGAAGGACATCTCGAAGACGGGGTCGTACCAGCCGAAGTCGCGGCCCGGTGTGCGCAGGCAGAGCAGCACGTTTTCCACCTCTCCCAGGCGTCCCGCCAGCGCCAGACCCAGGGCCTGGGGCTCGTTCCCCTGCACGAAGCAGACCCTATCGCCGGACTT
>CAZXYV010000201.1:0-2002 GCA_964645025.1 uncultured Dehalococcoidaceae bacterium
ATATCATCGCCCCGAGCGAGGCCTCGGCCAACCTGGCGCGCTATGACGGCGTCAAATACGGCTACTCTTATGCCGGCGACACCATGTGGGAATCGATGGAGAAGACCCGCGAGAACGGCTTCGGCCCGGAGGTCAAGCGCCGCATTATGCTCGGCACTTACGCCCTTTCCGCCGGCTACTATGACGCCTGGTATTTAAAGGCGCAGAAGGTACGCACTTTAATCCGGCGCGAGTTCGATACCGCCTTTGAAAAATACGACGCTTTAATCACCCCCACCTCCCCCACCGTCCCCTTTAAGATAGGGGAGAAGACAGACGACCCGCTGGCCATGTATTTGAGCGATGTCTGCACTTTACCTATCAATATTGCGGGGGTCCCCGCGGTCTCTATCCCCGCCGGCTTTGTAGATGGATTACCCGTGGGCATGCAGATAATCGGCAAGCACTTCCGCGAGGAAACACTTTTACACGTGGCCTACGCCTACGAGCAGGCGACGGAGTGGCATAAGCTGAGGGCGGGGATTTAATCGATAATTATGTTATGATATGGGCGGAGGGATTATATGAAATATACGGTTATCATTGAAAAAGGGCGGGAATCCGGTTTCGTAGCCTACGCGCCGGCTTTAAAGGGGTGTGTTTCGCAGGGCAGAACAAAAGTAGAAGCTCGAAAAAATCTTAAAGAGGCAATGGAAGCCTATGTTGAAGCTCTTATGGAGGATGGGCTTCCGATGCCTACAGAAATAGGTAGAGAAACAGTTGAACTTGAGGTTACTGCAAGGTGACCAAACTGCCCAGAGGACTCTCCGGCAAAGAAGTCATCAAAGCGTTAGGAAAAGCAGGTTTTTATATAAAACGCCGCAAAGGAAGCCACATCGTATTGAGACGAGATAGTCCCTTCGCACAGTTGGTAGTCCCCGACCACAAAACCATTGATACCGGAACATTAGATTCAATTCTTGACGGCGCTGAACTATCAGTAGATGAGTTTACTAAACTATTAAAATAATACCGAATGCCTCGAATAGCAGAATCTCCCTTATTCATCCTTTATTGAAGATAGAAACTGGATTCCTATTTTTACGGGAACAACGTTTTAAAAGGAATCGATGAAAATTCAATCTCATTTCCGTCCCGGTCAAACAATTGTCCTCCGTGAAATCTGGCAGGGCAAGGTGTGGAGCGCCCGTCCGGAAATAGTTGTCCATGACAAACCTGACCTGCTGGCGCTTTAAATGCCGCCGGGTACCGTCTGGCAACAGCCGGTTACGCTGGAAGGTAAGCGAGTGACTCCCCAGGACAAGGCGCGGTCGGAGTGGATATTAAAAGAAGATAAATGGAGTAGCTATCGCCTAAGAATGACCATTCCCGGTGCTAAATATTCGGTGCTTATCTTCTGGGATTTGCCGGACATGCGCCAGAGCTCCTGGTACATTAACCTGGAAGACCCCCTACGTCATACGGCGTTTGGATTTGATTTTCTCGACCAGTTTCTTGACGTTATCGTAAAGCCAGACCTGTCCTGCTGGCGCTGGAAAGACGGGGATGAGCTTCAAGAGGCGATTACTCTTGGGCTGATATCTGTTGAAAGAGCCGCCGCCATGCGTAAAGAAGGCGAGAAGGTCGTGGCCTATCTCCAATCGGGCAAGTCCCCTTTCAACGGCTGGGAGAACTGGCGCCCCGACCCCTCGTGGCAAGTTCCGGTTCTCCCGGTGGGCTGGGATAAAATATAATAAAATCCTTCTCTCACTCTCCCTTTATAAAAGAGAGAGGATGATTTTACAAACCTTCACATTGGTTCTGGTTGCATCTTTCCCTCTTTTGTAAAGAGGGATTAAGGGAGATTTAAATTAAACCACTTGAATTCCCTTATCTGAAAATGCTATCCTGTTGATATCTATTTTTTTCGGGCGGAAATCGGGTGAGGAGGCATAGCCATGTTAAAAGACATCTTAAAGATACTGGAAAATGACGCCCGCACGTCCGTAAAGCAGATAGCCAC
>CAZXYV010000201.1:2102-4022 GCA_964645025.1 uncultured Dehalococcoidaceae bacterium
ACATCTTAAAGATACTGGAAAATGACGCCCGCACGTCCGTAAAGCAGATAGCCACCATGACCGGTATGCCTGCCGCCGAGGTCACCAAACTCATCACGCAGGCGGAAAAAGACCGCGTCATCCTGAAATACAAGACGGTCGTCAACTGGGACCGGCTCGAAGAGGACGGGCAGGTCTGGGCGCTCATCGAGGTCAAGGTCAAGCCCGAACCCGAGGCCGGCTTCGACTCCATCGCCGAGCGCATCGCCCGCTATCAGCAGGTGCGCTCGCTTTACCTCGCCTCCGGCACCTACGACCTGCTGCTCGTCGTCGTCGGCAAATCGGAGCACCAGGTGGCCGACTTCGTCTCGCAGAACCTGGCCCACATCGAGGGCGTGCAGGGCACGGTCACGCACTTTATTTTAAAACGGTATAAAGATGACGGCGAGGCGCTGGAAGGCGGGGAGGGGGTCAAGCGGCAGCCGGTGATACTGTAGGCTGTCGGTAACAGGAGCAACATGGCGGTAACGAAACATAAACACATCATCTCGGAGCGCGCTAACAAGCTATCGCCCTCCGGCATACGCAAGTTCTTCGACCTGCTGGAGTCCATCGAAGGCGTTATATCGCTGGGCGTCGGCGAGCCGGACTACGCCACGCCCTGGCATATCAGCGAGGCCGCGGTAAAGTCCCTGGAAAAGGGCTATACCATGTATACCTCGAACTCCGGCATACCGGAACTGCGTGAGCTGACGGCCAGATACATCAAAGAGAAATACAATGTGGATTATCATCCCTACGGGGAGATACTGATAACCGTCGGCGTGAGCGAAGCGCTCGACCTGGCCATGCGGGCGATTGTCAATCCCGGCGACGAGGTCATTATGACCGACCCTCATTACGTCGCCTATGACTCCTGCGTTATCCTGGCCGGCGGCGTGCCGGTCAAGGTGCCGACCCGCGAGGAAAGCGGCTTCGAGGTGTCTGCCGCCGATATCGAATCGCGGATTACCGCTAAAACCAGGGCGATTCTCATCGGCTATCCTTCCAATCCCACCGGCGCGGTTATGCCCCGGGAGAAACTATTGGCCATCGCTGGCGTCGCCCGGCGCCGTAATATCACGGTGATTTCCGACGAGATTTATGCCCGGCTCGTCTACGGCGTGGAGCATACCTGCTTTACCAGCCTCCCCGGGATGAGGGAAAATGCAATCCTGCTGGGCGGCTTTTCCAAGGCCTACGCCATGACCGGCTGGCGCGTGGGCTACGCGCTGGCGCCGGCGGAAATCATCGCCGCTATGACCAAGATTCACCAGTACACGATAATGAGCGCCCCCACCATGGCCCAGGTGGCCGCCATCGAGGCCCTGAAAACCGGCGAGCCGGATGTGCTCGAAATGGTGGAGGACTACAACCGGCGGCGCCTGGTCATCGTTAAAGGTCTGTGCGATATCGGCCTGAGTTGCTTCGAGCCGAAGGGCGCTTTCTACGCCTTCCCGTCCATCACCTGCACCGGCATGACCTCGGAGGAGTTCTCGGAAAAGCTCCTCACGGAGGAAAAGGTGGCCGTCGTGCCCGGCTCGGCCTTCGGGAAGTGTGGGGAGGGCTACGTGCGCTGCTGCTACGCCACTTCTCTAACGGATATAGAGGAAGCCCTCAACCGCATGGGGCGGTTTGTGAAGAAGTATCGGAAGTAAGTAATAAACGTCATTCCCGTGAAAACCGGAATCCAGTTAAAACCTCACCCCCTTATCCACCCTGATGAATCCATCCCCCTGCCCCCTTCCCTTACCGAATAGATATTCCGACCCATATAATACCATTCCTGACCGAGGTATATATCCAGAAGGGATAACGTATTAATTAATGCCCTGGTTGACGGTTGTGGTTCCGGTCAACGTGAGAAAAGTAAATTTAATCAGGTGATCGTGGTTCGAGTCC
>CAZXYV010000202.1:0-4002 GCA_964645025.1 uncultured Dehalococcoidaceae bacterium
GATATAATGGATATTTGATTGGCTTACTTTTTATCGTAATTCCACATTGATTCAGTTAAGATACTGAAATGGAAGATTGGCCGATCTATCCGATTAATTATCAGCGGATTATGTTTCATCTGGTCAGGAACAAAGATAGCACAGCTTTTGGTCAACGTTATCTTCTCATCTTCCAGCCAGATCTCAACTTCACCGCATAGATCATGAGGGTCTTCCGGATTGCTGCCAAAAAAGGCAATGACTTCATTATTTGCATGAGCATGGGGCTCGGGTATGATGGTGAGGGGTTCTTTCCGCGGCCAAAACCAGGCGCAGATTACATTAAAAGCGCCTTTTATGACCTCATCGTCTATATATATTAAATCCGTCACGGTACCCGGAGGTAGAGGTGGCACAGGCCTGTTAGGTTTGGGCTCGGTAAGCACGTACTTCATATATTTTGATTCTGCCATTTAAGTTGTTTCTCCTCTTTAACTACTATCACTAACAGTAACTACCCATTATTCTGTTTATTTCATTAAGGATGGTATTAAAAGGGAAATAGCCGGAAATGCTATCAGGATTATCACATGGACAATATCCGCACCGACGAATGGTATGATGCCCCGGAAGATAGTTCCCATGGGTACGCGGCTGACGCCTGCAAGGGCAAACACATTCATGCCTACCGGCGGCGTAATCATACCTATCTCTATCAGCCTCACCATTAATACCCCGTACCAGATTGGGTCAAAACCCATCCCCACAATCACCGGGAAGATCACCGGTGTGGTGAGGACCAGTGCCCCGTTTGAATCCGTAATCATTCCCAAAATAAAATACAAGACTACGATCGCTGCCAGGACACCATAGCGAGGCAGATTGATGGCTGCGATGACTTTACCGATATAGGCCGGCGCTCCGCTGGCGGCCATGAAATAGTTCAGGATAAAGCCGCCTACCAGGATCATTAACAACATCGCGGTATTTTCACCGGTTTGCAGTACGGCCGCCCGGAAATTCGCAAGATTAAGTTTCCGGCCGATAAGGCTGATGACAATGGCTCCGAAGACCCCTACCGCGCCAGCCTCCGTGGCCGTAAATATCCCCATATAGATGCCCCCGATAACTACGACAAATAACACCAGGATAGTCCAGGTATATTTGAGGGATATAAGTTTTTCCCTCAAGGTCGTCCTGGGGCCGCTCGGGCCCAGGGTTGGATTAATACGACAGAGAATAAATACCAGAATAATATACATCACCACCTGAAGCAGCCCGGGTAATATTCCTGCCATAAACAGCTTGGCTACGGATTGCTGGGTCAGGATGGCATACAGAATGAATCCAAGGCTTGGGGGGATCATGATGCCCAGGGTGCCGCCGGCAGCTACCACCCCCGTAGCCAACCTCGGATTATAGTGGAATCTTTCCATCTCGGGCAGGGCCACCTTGCCAATGGTAATAGCAGTCGCCATGCTGGAACCGCAAATAGCCGCAAAACCTCCGCAGGCTATCACTGTAGCCATGGCCAGTCCCCCCCGCATTTGCCCCACCAACTTGTATCCTGTTTGATATAGCTCGGCCCCCACCCCTGTGTTGGTTACGATAGCTCCCATAAACAGGAACATCGGCAGTGACGAGGTTATATAGGAGGCCACGCTGCTGTAGGGTACGGTGGCCAGCATTGACATAGTCTTGGCCGGCCCTAAAAGATATAAAGTGCCGATAAATCCGGTAAATGCCATCGCCAGTCCGATGTGCAGTTTAAAGAACATCAGCAGGAGCATCAGGCCAATACCGAGTAAGCCGATTATTTCTGGTCTCATCTGTTTACGGCCTCAATCATATATTTAACCAGGTTAATCACCATGGCCAGTATAAGGACAGTGCACCCAATCACCAGGGCCAGGAAAAAGGGGTAATCCGGGATGCTTAACAGGGTCGATGCTCGCTGGATATCCCATTCATGCTGCATCCGCAGAAAGTTCTGCCAGGTAAGAGGGATCAGTACCGAGAGACCAATGAGATAGGTTATGCAGGCGGTGATGGCTTTGGCCCTGGCGGGGAAACGTCCCACCAGTAAATCCATACTGATATGTTTCTTCTGTATCTCACACCACCCGAGGGCAAAAAAAGCAATTATAATCATACAATATTCGGTGAGCTCCAGGGTACCGGTAATCGGCCGTCTGAAAGTATAGCGCAGGAACACATCCGTCACCGTAAGCAGCATCATTACCACCACCACCGACGTCCCGATGTAGCTTAATATGCGGCTGATGGTACCGACAACATTCTCAATTTTGCCAGCCACACCTGCCTTTTGTTTTTCTACTGCTTCCGTAGACATGGCGCTCCTCTCGGAACAATTCACCAACTTGTCTTCCGAATATAACCGTGGTTTTAAAGCCCGGCCCTAAGTTCATACCCTCCTTCGATAGCCCTTTAGAGAGCATGAGCTTAGAGCAAAGCTTCAAATGATTGTATTATAGTACATTCTATCTATTTCTGAGAGTACTGTTTGGCCAGTGCCTTAAAATCGTTATAGATGGCTCTGGCAGGAAGTCCTTTGGCTTCATTCGGTTCTATCCAAACTTTCGCCACCTGGGGTGTAATGGCATCAGACCACAGCTTGTACTGTTCGGGCGTGCAGGTGACAAAGGTATGCCCCGCTTTCTTGGCTTTATCAATAGAAGCCTGGGCCAAGCCGGCTTGAATCTCGATTAATTTCTGCTGTAACATGGGCGCATACTTCTCATCTATTAATTTCTGAATATCTGAAGGAAGCTTATTCCAGGCATCCTTGTTCATAACGACACAGGTTGTCCCCCAGCCCATATCATCTCCCGGAAACGTGAGATGATAAGTTACCGCATCAAGTGCATTGAAGGAATCCAGGGCATCCAGGGGCGACGCCGCTCCTTCGGCCAGTCCAGTATTGAGTGACGTAGCCCATTCAGGCGGTGGTAAAGGCAATGTTGCAACACCCATACCAGCAAATACCTGTGCGGCGACTCCGGTAACAATTATTTTAGCGCCTTTAATATCATCGGGTACCAGTACCTTCTTCTTGGCCATGTTAAGGCTCCGCGGTGTGGCAGCATAGATGGTCACCAATTTCACCGATTTCCATTCATTGGCCATCGCCGGATATTTTTTAATGAGCTCATTTTGTACCCGGGTCGCGAGGGCTATATCTCCATTGGTGCCCAGCATGGGTAACATCGAAACCATATTCAGGGGTACCCGACTGGGGTCGATGGAAATGCCGAAACCGGCCATATCGACTGCGCCATTTTCCACGGCGGCGAAAGATTCTGCCATTTTTATCAATGACTCGCTGTAGTGGAGCTTTATTTCAACTCTTCCACCGGTCTCCTGTTTCAACTGGTCGGCCCATTGCTGGTAGTAAGCTTCGTAAGGGACCATTGGCGCGCCGGGGCTGGCCCAGTTCAGCTTTATAACTGCCGGAGCTGGAGCCGTGCTGGATGTTGGCGCCTTGGTGGTTGGTGCCGGCGCGGACGGGGTTGAGGATGTGGTACAACCACTTAAGATCAGGGACATTATTAGTGTAACACCCAGAATGACAAACCATGCCTTTTTCATTTTACCCTCCTTATTTTTTACTTTATTAACGTTTTTCAAAGACTACACTATTTTAATTGTCATCGGTTATTTAAACCATTCCCATTGCATACCTGGTCGCGTTTTCCCCGGCGATACGCCCGGAATTTACAGAAAACCCCATTGCGCTTCCACAAATTTCGCTACAATATTCTTCGGACTGCCAGCCACTGGCGATAACGCCGGAGGCGTAAAGACCGGGAATCGGAGCGTTTTGCTTGTTCAGGACCTCCATCCGTTCATTTATTCTGACCGGCCCTATAGTATCAGTCATCATTGCTTGAATTTTAGCGGCGTAGTAGGGCGGATGGCGCAAAGGTATCAGGAATCTGCGATCTTTGGCAAACGTCTCATCGTACCCTTTTTCGCAAAATGAGTTGTATTCCTCTATAGTGG
>CAZXYV010000203.1:0-3982 GCA_964645025.1 uncultured Dehalococcoidaceae bacterium
CTTTTTCTAAGACCTTTAGTTTTTCATGATGGTTTCAATCACCTTAGCTTCTCGCCTATTGACATCACCGCTATTTAGTCATAAGATAATTTCAAGTCGTCAATAATCACCATCGTTCAAGGTAACATTACTGAAAAAGCGCGGGGGGTGTGATGAAAAAACTACTCATAGCATTACTATCAATAGTGCTGCTGGTTTCTCTACCCCTGGCCGGCTGCAAGGGACTTGTTAAGGGCTCCGGCGAGCTTAAAACCAGGGACTTCTTCTTCACTGATTTCTCGGAAGTCAAAGCATATGACGCCTTCGAGGTGAAGATTATCTACGCCACCTCCTATAATATCACCATCACCGCCGATGATAACCTGTTCGAGTACATCCAGGTCTCTAAAAAAGGCGACACGCTCAGGCTGAGCCTGAAAAAAGCCGATTATGTCGATGCCTCGGCTAAAGCGGTCATCACCATGCCCCATTTGCGCAGCCTGTCCCTTTCCGGCGCTGCCAAGGGTTCCATCGCCAACTTCAACACCCGGGCCGGCCTCAACTTCAATATCTCCGGGGATAGCTCCTTAAGCTCCGCGAACATGATTGTCGGCGATATTACGCTCGATGTCTCCGGTGCCGGTAAAATGACCGGCAACCTGACGGCCGGCGATATCCGTCTCAAAGCGGACACCGGCAGCACGGTCCAACTGGGCGGTTCCGCTAACGACTTATCGTGCGAAGCCGGAGGCTCTAGCCTGTTGAAGCTCGAAGCCTTCTTCGTGCGCAATGCCGATATAAAGTTGAGCGGCGAAAGCACCGCCACGATAAAGCTGGACGGCAAGCTGGACGTCGACCTGAAGAAAGGCTCCAAGCTCGTCTATTACGGCGACCCTGTCCTGGGCACGACGCAGATATCCGGCGGCTCCACGATGACCAGAAAATAGCGCCCTGAAAGTCCGCCATCTCCCTCGTAGCACGGCGCCCGGCGCCATCTTAGCCTGTCCGATACACTATTACGCCCTGGGTATCGTTTTACAAAGAAGATTTTATTGGTTCACAAAGCTTGAGATGCACGAGCTTAAAAAATTGACCGCCAGTGATATTAGAGAAAAACTATCTCACCATGGCCACCATGGCCACCAGGGCCAATGGGGGTGGGACTCATACTCCCAGTAGTTTTTCCTCTCCTTCATCAGGAAGGTTTCCTGGCCAAAATCATCTCCAATAAGGATGGCGAAGGTCACCGGATTGGTCACACTGCTGAGGTCTGCCCTGTCTATGTCAACGTCAAATTCCCCGGACGACCATTTAATAGTCATTTCCTTGATGATACCCTGGTAGCCCGCGGGACGCCGGTACCGCCACTCTTCGTTTCTCCTTCCCCTCTCTACCATCGTGATAGTCTCCGGAAGCGGTCCCACCATGACGGTAACAAACTCAGAGATGTTAACACCATCGCCATGAACGAGGTCGAGCCTGAGCTCTCCCTGCACGAGAGCCTTGTCATCATCAGGCTTCTTGCTGAATTCGAGCCTGGCATACTCTACCTCAAACCTGGACATGGGCGTCATGGATACGGGTAAAGTAGTGGCAGTGGCTATGTTGCTCAGCGCCGAATCCAGATCGTGCGCATCAAATATTTTTATGGCAAAGTAGTATTTTGTATTGCTATCCAGGCCTCTGACGGTCATCCCTTGCTTCCAGCCACGAATCGGAAATGGCTCGCCGGTAGCTTGGGTTGCCTCATCCCAGTTGTCTGAGAGGATGATAGCGTTAGAGTAACGCACATCAAAATAACGGAAATCGTAAGGCCCGGTTCTAGGGGTGGTCCATATTAAATCAATGGAATTCCTGGTGGGATTGCGGGCAGAAAGGTCTGAGATAGCGATACCGGCGCGCATGGTGATAGTAATCGTCGCCATAGCTGGGGAAGACATGGCCAACATCACCAGTAAAGAAAAGGCTATGCCTGCATACCAGAGAAATTTTGGCATCTTTCTATTTGTCACACTGACTTGTCCCCGGACACCACGGCCAGAGTAGTTATGAGATGGTAGGCTCGTTGTCCCGGAACGACAAATTTTATCGATGACCTACCTTTATCTCAAACCTGATGTGTCGGCGCAGGAAAAATATGATTATCCCGAGCGCTATTACACCCAGAACGATATAAGACACAGGGGCGGTACGGGTGAAAAAGCTGACTATGGAGTAACCGATGCCAACCAGGATGTTGGCTGGCTTAACGGTAAAGAATACCTTGGTAGCTACCGCGATACCGACACTCGTCCCGCCTGCAGCCTGGGAAACCGGGTGTGCTTCCACATAGGCCAGGTAATCTCCTGGCTTAGCCCTCGCCGGTATATCCAGGGTCACGACGATAGCCTGGCTGGCATCTGGCTTAAGGTAAAAAGACCTGGGATTAAATGATATGAAATCATTTGTGGGCTTAAGTTCCTTCTGGTCCCCCATAATGGTAAGCACAACCTCATACTGGCTGGCCTCGGTACCGGTATTTATCACCTGAACGGTGGGTAATTTATAATACCCTCCCGGGAGTAATGGCTCATCCACCTCGATAATCCCGGGCGTGATACCGACACCGGCTTGGGCCAGAGCGTAGCTCGCTCCCAGGCACGGGACAATCATACCCACCAGCATCGCTGCCACAAGGTTAAATAGCCTTTTCATTTATCTCCTTGAAGCGAGGCTGGGATTTCCCAGCCTCGCTTTACCTGATATTATACTATTATTACACTATTACGGCGACCACGCTACTGCCAGCACGGTCACGGTAATGGTGTGCGATAGGTAGTCCCCGGTATCGGTTGGCATGCCAAGTTCCAGTTCAAGGTATCTGGAGTTGTTTGCAAGGACACCGGTGGCCGCGGTGACATATGATTCGGGTGCGGTCCACTTGGTAAAACTAATCGCTCCCGACCCGTTGTACACGGAAGTACCGACGTTGTAGGCATGCGTGAATAGATTGGTACCTTGAGTCTCTGCCAGTATCCAGTTCGTGGGTCCCGGTCCGTGCAGGGCATTAGAAGTCATAATCTGGATATTCGCTGTCATCGACCCGTTATTCAGGATGGTCTGGGTCTGCGCTGTTGTCATTCCATTTGGATTATTGGAGGCATCGTATTTTGCCGAATTCTTGATAGCGCCGGTGGCCAGTGTGCCATAACCCACACCTCCCGGTGTCACCATCACCGAGAGCACCGCCGGCCCCCTGACCGTGGCCACAACCTCCCCCGGCTGTCTCAGGATGTAAAAAGTGGTGCCGGTGTCTACATTGGTGTTAATGTCACCCTGGTCCCGGGTAGCTATGGAAACGGGGTAAGAGCCGCTATTGGAAGCGTTGGTGATACCATTCATCGTTAGCTTGACTGTGCCGCCGGCTGGTATCGCGGTGGAGTTATTGCAATAATTGATGATAACGACTTTGCTAGTATTATTAACGCTGATGGAGAAGTATCCGCCAGCCGGGGCACCGCCACCACTCTGATAACCCTTCGAGAAGCCGACCGGTGTCTCCAGTAAATAGGCGCCAGCCGCGTCGGACGGGAGGTTCATGCTAGATGCACCGAGAAAAGAGTAGATAAACTGGGTGTAAGTCACATCCGGCGTGCTTAAGGACAACGAGGTATTCGTGGTGAAATTAAAGGTGTAATTGGCGGTCGCTGCCGGCGTCTGGTCGGTCAGGCTTACGCTGAGACCACCCAGGGGTCCTGCGAAGACCGGGGCTGGTACCAGCATGATAGCCAGCAAAACGAGTGTTGCGGCTATCGGTAGTAGTTTTTTAAGACTTTTCACGTTAACTCCTTTTTTATTTATTATCCACCCTGTTTAGTTAGTACTGTTCCATTGGTTATTACTCACTTTGTTCAATAGGCGCTACCTCCTTCAAATAGATTTAGCCATGGTTAATATCTGTATTTGGTATTATCGCGTTACTCCCCCGGGAGGATACCATACTTCCTTTGCCAACTGGCGAATT
>CAZXYV010000204.1:0-3977 GCA_964645025.1 uncultured Dehalococcoidaceae bacterium
ACCCCTCAGGGTGAACCCCCTCTCCCTCAGGGAGAGGGGGAAATGTTGAAAGAAGGGGGCGCTGCCCCCTTCTTATTTATTTCTTCCCCTTTCCCTCCCAGGGGAAGGGGATAAAGGGGATAGGGTGAATAATCACCATAGGTACTTCCAAAGTTACTATATATTCAGCAGGACACTAATGACAGAATGTTTCCCAACCCTTTCTAGCTTGACAATCATTCGTCCACATTGATAGTATTGAAACTAGTTACCTGGACACTATAATGCTATGCCGAGATTGCTGGATAAAATCGATGGTCCCGCGGATTTAAAAGGATTATCGCCGGCAGCACTGGAAGAACTGGCTGCCGAACTCCGGCAGGAAATTATCACCACAGTCACTACTACCGGCGGTCATCTGGCTTCCAACCTCGGCGTCGTCGAGTTAACGCTTGCCCTCCACCGCGTCTTCGATAGTCCCAGGGATAAGATTATCTGGGACGTCGGCCACCAGAGCTATGTCCACAAGCTGCTCACCGGGCGCCGGAAGGACTTTAATACCCTGCGCCAGTACGGCGGCATATCCGGTTTCACCTGCCGCGAAGAAAGCGCCCATGACCCCTTCGGTACCGGCCACGCCAGCACCTCTGTTTCCGCGGCGCTGGGCATGGCCATTGCCCGTGACTTCGCCGGCGAGGATTACCGCGTCGTGGCTGTCATCGGCGATGGGGCCATTACGGCGGGGATGGCTTACGAGGCGCTCAACCAGGCCGGCCACCTGGGCAACAAACTCATCGTGGTGCTCAATGATAACGGTATGTCCATTTCGCCTACCGTGGGGGCGGTAGCTAAAATCCTGAGCCGGGTACGGTTCGACCGGCGTTTGCGCAGCGCTGAAAGAAGAAGTAAAAAAATAATCACATCTCTGCCCAGGGGACCCAAGCTGTGGCACCTCAGTAAAGAACTAGCCGACCGGTTTAAAGGTTTTATTATGCCGACGCCACTCTGGGAAGCGCTCGGCTTTACTTACATCGGGCCGATTGACGGGCATAATATTGACGATCTGGAGACCGTCCTCGCCCAGGCCAGGGATTACGCCACCAAACCCACCCTGGTGCATGTCATCACCACCAAGGGCAAAGGCTATACCCCCGCCGAGAGCAACGCCGTCTATTTCCACGGCGTGCCGGCTAAAGGAGGAGTTGAGGAGACAATACCGACCTACAGCGAGGTCTTTGCCCAGACGATGCTCCGTCTCGCCCGCGAAGAGCCGAGACTGGTGGTAATTACACCGGCCATGCCCGAGGGGAACTGCCTGAGCATCTTCGAGGCTGAATTCCCGAAGCGGGTCTTCGACGTCGGCATCTGCGAGCAGCACGCTGTGACCTTTGCCGCCGGCATGGCCACCCAGGGACTGATACCGGTCGTGGCGATATACTCCACTTTCCTCCAGCGCGCCTTCGACCAGGTCATCCACGACGTCTGCCTCCAGAACCTGCCCGTCGTCTTCGCCATCGACCGCAGCGGCATCGTCGGTGATGACGGCAAGACGCACCAGGGGACGTTCGATATTTCTTACCTGACTTTAATCCCGCAGCTGGTGGTGGCGGCCCCCAAAGATGAAAATGAGCTCCAGCACCTGCTGTATACGGCGGTAAAAGCGGGGCGGCCCATCGCGGTACGGTATCCCCGCAGCCCCGGACTGGGTGTGCCGATGGACGCGACGTTGCATGAAATACCCATCGGCCAGGGAGAGGTGGTAAGATACGGCGAGGATGTGGTCATCCTCGCTTTAGGCGCCGCCGTGGCCCCGTCACTGGAGGCGGCCCGCGAGCTGGCTTCTCAAAGAATCGAGGCGACGGTAGTCAACGCCCGCTTTGCCAAGCCGCTGGACGCGGCGCTGATTACCAAGCTAGCCGCCAGTATAAAAAAGATAGTCACGGTCGAGGAGAATGTGTTAAGCGGAGGTTTCGGCAGCAGTGTCGCCAGGCTGCTTCAGGAGTCCGGCCACAGCGATGTCCAGGTAAAGAGCCTCGGTATCCCGGATATTTTCGTCGAGCACGGGACCCAGGCCGGTCTGCGGTCAAAATACGGCCTGGATGCCGGTGGCATCGTCAAAGAGGTCCTGACATTGTGCCCTAAATCTGCCCCGGATTCAACTTTAAAGATTGAGAATAAAGCCGGCAAGACATAAAATTCCAAGGGAAAACTTACTCATAATAGGGTAGGGGAGTGACGCATGAACAAGATGACCATGAGGGATATAGACGTCACCGGCAAAAGGGTACTCGTCCGGGTGGACTTCAATGTACCCGTTGACGTCAAAACCGGCGCGATAACGGATGATAGCCGCATCAGGGCGGCCCTGCCCACGATTAAATACCTTATCGAGCGTAAGGCCAGGGTCATCCTGATGTCCCACCTCGGCCGGCCCAAGGACAGGGTTGTCGATGCGCTGAGGCTGGCCCCGGTCGCCAAGCGTTTAGCCCAGATTCTGGGACAGCCGGTAGCCACGGCCACCGATTGCATCGGACCGGAAGTGGAAAAGTCCGCCGCGGCTCTGAAACCCGGCGATGTCATCCTGCTGGAAAACCTCCGGTTTCACGCCGGCGAGGAAGCCGGCGACCCGGCGTTCGCTAAAGCACTGGCAGTTTTAGGTGATGTCTATGTCAATGATGCTTTCGGCACCTCGCACCGCGCCCATGCCTCCATATCCGGCATCCCGCAATACCTGCCGGCGGTGGCCGGATTCCTGCTGGAGAAGGAAATAAATACCCTGGGCGGCCTCCTGGAGAACCCGGCCCGCCCCTTTACCTCGATTTTCGGGGGCGCCAAGGTCAGCGATAAGGTGGCGATACTGAAAAATATCATGCCCAAGGTGGACTGCCTGCTCATCGGCGGCGGCATGGCGGCCACTTTCCTGAAAGCGCAGTCCCGCGAAGTCGGCACGTCTCTCATCGAAGCCGATACCGTGAGCACGGCCGCCGGGCTGATTAAAGACGCCGAAAAGAGCGGTGTCCGTCTCCTGCTGCCGGTGGATGTGGTGGTTGCTGACGAGTTAAACAGCGAGTCAAAGGCCGAGGTGGTTTCCGTGGACGCGGTACCGCCGACGAAAAAAATCGCCGATATCGGCCCGAAGACCCTCGAGCTTTTCCGCAAGGAGATAAAGCGCAGCCGGACCATCTTCTGGAACGGCCCGATGGGAGTTTACGAGATACCGCAGTTCGTTAAAGGAACGGAGGCATTGGCCAAAACGCTACCCGGCCTCAAGGCGACGACCGTCGTGGGTGGCGGCTCCACGGCCGAGGTAATCGAGACCATGGGCCTGGCTGATAAGGTCACTTTCGTGTCCACCGGCGGCGGAGCCTCGCTGGAGTTCCTGGGCGGCGAGGCGCTCCCGGGCGTGGTGGCATTACGGGATAAAAAGTAATACAAAATCCCCCTTCATCCCCCTTTGCGAAAGAGGGGCAAACGCACTGGTTGATAATAATGATTTAAGGCAAAATAATAATATCGTCTCCCTTTCCTAAAGGGAGAGCGAGAGGGATTTTGGAATAAATAATGAATAACCTTGAACTAATGAAGGAATTATCCATAACCTCACCGGCTAAAATAGTCATGCTAGTCATCGATGGCCTGGGCGGGCTCCCGGACCCGAAGACGGGCCAGACGGAGCTCGAGACCGCCCGTATTCCCAACCTCGATGCCCTGGCTAAAGGGGGAATCTGCGGCCTGGCCGACCCCGTTGCCCCCGGGATAACGCCCGGCAGCGGGCCGGGACACCTGGCGCTGTTCGGGTACGACCCGGTAAGTTGCAACATCGGCCGCGGCGCGCTGGAAGCTGTGGGCATCGATGTCGCCCTCGAGCCGGGTGACGTGGCCTCCCGCGGCAATTTCTGCACCGTGGATGAAAAAGGCATTATTACCGACCGCCGGGCGGGGCGCATTACTACAGAAAAGTGCGCCGAGCTATGCAAACTGCTCGACGGCATGACCAT
>CAZXYV010000205.1:0-3971 GCA_964645025.1 uncultured Dehalococcoidaceae bacterium
ATCAGCGGCGGCATTTTCCGCTCGTCTTATAACGTGGTGCCGGGGTATAACAAGATTGTCCCGGTGGATGTCTACGTGCCCGGCTGCCCGCCCCGCCCCGAAGCCCTGATTTATGGCGTCCAGCTCCTGCAAAAGAAGATAGCTAAAGCGCACGCCGTGCCCGACCTGCCCAAATTTAAAATGCCGGGAATACCCAGACTCTAGCAGAAAGGTAATCATTAATGACCGTAGCCCTCTCCTCCAGGGAAATAGCCGGCCAGCTCGGCGGGAAATTCCCGGGCGCCGTCGAGGAAGCGTCGAAAGATAGCGTCCTGGTGAAGAGCGATTCCCTGGTTAAGGTGGCGGCCTATCTGAAAGATACCGACGGCCTGAAGTTCGAATACCTTAACTACATCACCGCCGTCGATTATTACAGCTATTTCGAGGTCATTTACCAGATGACCTCGCTGGAGCATAACCGCTCCGTGATTCTCAAGACCCGCTGCTACGGGCGCGATAACCCCACCGTCCCTTCGGTCACCGGGCTGTGGCAGGGGGCCGATTTCCAGGAGCGCGAGATTTACGACCTCATGGGCATCAAATTTGAAGGACACCCGAACCTGAAACGCATTTTCCTCTGGGACGGTTTCCCGGGGTATCCGCTGCGAAAGGACTTTAACCGTTGACGACCGAGCAGGTGATGACGCTCCAGACCGAGCCATTTGTCGTTAATGTCGGGCCGGTGCACCCGAGCACCCACGGCGTTTACCGCATGAGGTGCACCCTGGACGGCGAGGTCGTCCTCGATATCGAGCCTATCTTCGGCTATTTACACCGCGGCGTCGAAAAGCTGGCCGAGGAACGGACCTACACCGGCTTCATCCCGCTCACCGACCGCCTGGACTATATCTCCCCGATGAGCAATAACCTCGGCTACTGCCTGGCCGTGGAGAAGCTGGCCGGGATAAAAGTGCCGGAACGCGCCGAATACATCCGCGTCATCATGGCCGAGCTGCAGCGCCTGGCCAACCACTGCGTCGCCGTCGGCTCCATGCTGAACGATGCCGGCGCCTATTTCACTCCTTTCATGTACACCTTCCGCGAGAGGGAAAGGATTATCGACCTCTTCGATATGGTCTGCGGGCAGCGCCTGACCTATAACTACATGCGCATCGGCGGCGTGGGCCAGGACATCCCCGAGGAGTTCCTGCCGGCCTTAAAAAAGCTGGTTGCCCGGCTCACCCGCTTTCTCGAAGAATATGAACGACTGCTCAAGCAGAACGAGATACTGCTCGCCCGCGCTAAGGGCGTCGGCATCCTGCCGAAAGAACTGGCCATTAACTGCGGTATCAGCGGTCCGGTGGCCCGCGCCAGCGGCATCAAGTGGGACCTGCGTAAGGCCGACCCGTACTCGATTTACGACCGCTTCGAGTTCGATATACCCACCGCTAAGAACGGCGATTGCTACGACCGCTACCGCGTCCGGATTGAAGAGATGACGCAGAGCCTGCGTATCATCACACAGGCCATGAAGCAGATACCCGGCGGGCCGGTCAAAGCCGATTTGCCCCACCTTATCCACCCCCCTTTAGGCGAGGCCTACGCTCACTTAGAGGCACCCAAGGGCGAGCTCGGTTATTATTTAGTATCGGACAACTCCATCGCCCCCTACCGCTGTCACGTGCGGCCCACCAGCCTGATAAACCTGGCGGCGCTGCGGCAGATGGTGAAGGGCTGGAAAGTGGCCGACCTTATCATTATCTTCGGCAGCATCGATATTACCATGGGAGAGGTCGATAGATAGTGGCGATTTTTAATTTGGCGGTCAACAGCCGGTTGCCTCTGGAGGTCGTCCCGCCGGACTGGCCGGGCAATAACTACTGGTGGCACTGGCTGTTCTTTACCGTGGCCCTCATCGCCTTCGTGCTCATCATGGTGATGGGCGCTATCTACATCGAGCGCCGCGGGATGGGCCGGATGCAATCGCGCCTCGGCCCTAACCGCACCGGCCCCTTCGGCTTATTGCAGCCCGTGGCCGACGCGTTGAAGGTGCTGCTCAAGGAAAATATCGTCCCGGACAAGGCGGATAAGCTCGTTCACTGGCTGGCGCCGGTCATCGCCTTCGCCCCGGTGATGATGATTTTCGCCGTGGTGCCTTTCCAGAACGGGGCGCTCCTGGCCGACCTGAATGTCGGCATACTCTATATCGTCGCTATCAGTTCCATCAGCACCGTCGGCGTGTTCATGGCCGGCTGGAGCTCCAGCAACAAGTACTCCCTGCTCGGCGCCATGCGTAACGTCGCCGCCGTGGTCAGCTACGAGATTCCCCTGGTGCTGTCCATCGTCGGCGTGGTACTGGTAGCCGGCTCTTTATCCCTGAACACGATTGTTTTAAAACAGGATATCCCGTTTATCCTCCTGCAACCCCTAGGCTTTTTGCTGTTCTTCGCGGCGGCCTGCGCCGAGATTAACCGCAGCCCCTTCGACCTGATGGAGGCCGACTCCGAGATTGTGGCCGGCTTCCATACCGAGTACTCCGGCATGAAGTTCGCCATGTTCTACCTGGTAGAGTACGCCGAGGCTATCGCCATGTCCGCCATCATCACCACCCTTTTTCTCGGCGGCTGGAGGGGCCCGCTACTGCCGCCGTGGCTCTGGTTCATTGTCAAGACGTTCATTGTCTTCTTCGTCATGGTCTGGACACGAACGACGCTACCCCGCGTGCGCATCGACCAGCTCATGGCGCTGGCCTGGAAGTTCCTCTTCCCGCTGGCGCTCATCAACCTGTTCATCACGGCGGTACAGGTGCTGGTCTGGCCGGACGCCCTGCCGTGGCTGGCGGTTATCATCAATATCGCTATCATGGTGATTCTGGTAGTTATCTGGTCGAAATTATTTAAACTGGGATGGGGCCGAGTTGAAGTTTGAACGTTACGGCATCGGCATAATCAAGGGCATGGCGGTGACCATCCGGCACCTGCTCCGTCACCCCACGGTCAACCAGTACCCGGAGCAGCGGCTAAACGTATCGCGCCGACTACGCGGCAACGAGCTTATCTGGAGCCGCGAGCGCTGCACCGGCTGTTGCACCTGCGCCAAGACCTGCCCCCAGGGCGCCATCGAGATTGTGACCGCCACCAACCTGGCGGACAATAAATATGACGTTGAGAAATATCAGGTGGATACCGGCTACTGTATCCAGTGCGGATTATGCGTCGAGGCCTGCCCGTACGACGCCCTGTTCATGGGCTACTCTTACGAGCGCGCTAAGTACCGGCGCGGCGATGTCATCCAGGCTAACGACGCGCTGCTGGAATCGGCGGAGAGGCCCGCCAGCGGCTATTTCCACCCGGAAATCGCGGCCAAACTGCCCCGGCAGACCCTGCTCATAGATAGAATTACGGAGAAGAGGAAATAATGGGACTGGCAGTTACCTTCTGGATTATGGCGGTCGTGACCGTGATGGCGGCGCTGGGCGTGGTCTTTATACGCAACGTTTTCCGCGCCGCCCTGACGCTGATTCTCTGCTTTATCGCGGTCGCCGGATTGTATATCACTCTGAGCGCCGATTTCCTGGCGGCGGTGCAGATACTGGTGTACGTCGGCGCCATATCCGTACTGATTATCCTGGCCGTGATGATGACCCGCGAAGTCCAGCGGGGCAGCCCGGTGAATAAAATGGAAATACCGGCCGTTATTGTTGCGGCGGTGCTGCTGGGAATCCTGGTTTACACCGTCACCAATACCAACTGGAAGATTGCCGCGGAGGCGCCGCTAACACCCACCACCGCCCACCTGGCCACCCAACTCTTCAGCCAGAACGGCTTTATCCTGCCGGTGGAAATCGGGGCGGTGCTTTTATTAGCGGCAATTTTGGGCGCTATCGTCATTACGAGGGAGAAATAAAATAAAGTGACAATCGGGCTGAATCATTACCTGGTGCTATCGGCGGTGCTTTTCTGCATCGGGCTGTACGGGGCGCTGACCAAGCG
>CAZXYV010000206.1:0-3970 GCA_964645025.1 uncultured Dehalococcoidaceae bacterium
ATTTATCTTTGTAATAATGCCCCAAGTGTTTTTTATTTTAACTTCCCAAACGTAGATATCCTAAATGTTGCCACGTATGTACGCGTGTCTTCGTTTTAAATGAAAGCGTCAGCAAAACACAACTCAAATTGCGGCATTTACCTAAGGAGAAGATATGGCTGTTAAATCGCCGGTACCTACACTCAAATCACCGTCCCCCACCACCCGCAAGTCTTATGCCAGGCTGCCCAATATCCTGGATGTCCCCAACCTGATTAAAGTCCAGCTCGATTCCTTCCAGAGGTTCCAGGAAGAAGGGCTTAAACAGCTGCTCGATGAGATTTCTCCCATCAGAGACCTGACGGGCAATCGGCTGGAACTTACCTTCGCCGCTTACGAGTTCCGCGAGCCCCGCCCGGGCCATTCCGAGCAGGAATGCCACGAACGCGACCAGACCTTCTCCGCCCCGCTTTATGTCAAGGTACGGCTGCTGGTCAAAGAGACCGGAGAAATCAAGGAACAGGACCTGTTCTTCGGGGATATACCCCTGATGACCGCCAAAGGCACCTTTATCACCAGCGGCGCCGAAAGAGTGGTCGTCAGCCAGCTGTTACGCTCGCCGGGCGTTTACTTCACCGCCGAAGAAGACCCGGTTTCCGGCCGCCATCTGTGCGGGGCGAAGCTCATCCCGACCCGCGGCGCCTGGCTGGAGTTCGAGACCAGCAACCGGAACGTCATCTCGGCCAAGATAGACGGCAAACGGAAAATCCCCATCACCACCCTCCTGCGCGCTATCGGTTACAGTGGTGACGATGAGCTGTTAAAGCTTTTCCATAAAGATGAGAAAGGTTCCGAATATAAATTTATCCTCACGACTATGGAGCGTGAGCCTCTGATAAGGGACGAGAAAGAGGCCCTCCTGGATATTTATAAGAAACTGCATCCCGGCGAGCTCCCTTCCCTGGACAACGCCCGGAAGCTAATCAAGAGCCTGTTCTTTGACGCGGCGCGCTATGACCTGGGCACCGTCGGCCGCTACAAGCTGAACAAGCGCCTGGGCCTCAACGTCAGCCTTAAAGAGCGTACCCTCACCAAAGAAGATATCATCGAGATGATACGGCACATCATTATGATCGATAATGGCCGTGACCACGGCGACGATATCGACCACCTCGGCAACCGCCGCGTGCGCACCGTCGGCGAGCTTGTCCAGACACAGTTCCGCATCGGTTTTCTGCGTCTGGAACAGGTCGTCCGGGAGCGCATGAGCATTATCGGCACCGAGGCGGTGACCCCCAGCGCTCTGGTCAATATCCGCCCCATCGTCGCCGCCGTCAGGGAGTTCTTCGGCGGTTCCCAGCTATCGCAGTTCATGGACCAGACCAACCCGCTGGCGGAACTGACGCACAAGCGCCGTCTTTCGGCCATGGGCCCGGGCGGGCTCTCCCGCGAACGTGCCGGCTTCGAGGTGCGGGACGTCCATTTCTCCCATTACGGGCGTATCTGCCCCATCGAGACGCCGGAAGGGCCGAACATCGGGCTTATCGGTTCGCTGGCCACCTATAGCGTCGTGAACGAGTACGGCTTCATTGAAACGCCCTACCGCAAGGTACACAGCGAGGTCAGGAGTAAGGACGAGCATCTTACAGGAAGAACGGTCACGGAAGCAGTTAAGGATGAAAAAGGTAAGGTAATCGTCGAGGCCGGCGTGGTTGTTACACCGCAGATCGCCGAAAAACTAGCTAAATTGAAGTCGAAGAAGATAAAAGTCGTACCCTTCGTCTCCAACGAAATTATCTATCTCCCGGCCGATGAAGAAGATAAATATACCATCGCCCAGGCCAACGCCCCGCTCGATGAGAACAACCAGTTTAAAGACAAAAGGGTCGAGGCCAGGCTGGCGGACGGCTATTTGCTAGTGACCCCCGACAAAATAGAGCTGATGGACGTTACCCCCAAACAGGTGGTTAGCGTCGCCACGGCTTTAACGCCGTTCCTGGAGCATAACGATGCCAACCGCGCCCTGATGGGCGCCAACATGCAGCGGCAGGCGGTGCCATTGCTGCGCCCCGAGGCGCCTCTGGTAGCCACCGGCATGGAAATGGAGGCCGCCAAGCACAGCCGTCAGGTCATCTTTGCCGAGAAAGCCGGCGTGGTGACCGGGATTTCCGGCAGCATCGATGACAAACTCAACACCAAATACCACATCGTGATTACGCACGATGACGGCAGTCAGAAAGTTTACCCCCTGAGCAAGTTCGTCCGCACCAACCAGGGCACCTGCATCAACCAGCGCCCCCTGGTCAACCGGGGCGACCGCGTTGAGGCCGGCCAGATTCTGGCCGATAGCTCCGCCACGGAGAACGGCGAGCTGGCCCTGGGACAGAACGTAACCGTCGCTTTCATGTGCTGGGAAGGCTACAACTTCGAAGACGCCATCATCCTCAGCAGCCGCATGGTCGAAGAGGATATGTTCACCTCCATACACATCAACAAGCACGAGGTCGAGTCCCGCGATACCAAGCTGGGACCGGAAGAAATCACCCGGGACATCCCCAACGTCGGTGAAGAAAGCCTGCGCGAACTGGACGAAACCGGCATCATCCGCATCGGCGCCGAGGTCAGGCCGGACGATACCCTCGTGGGCAAAATCACCCCGAAGGGCGAGACGGAGCTATCCGCCGAGGAAAAGCTCCTGCGGGCTATCTTCGGTGAAAAGGCCAGAGAGGTCAAAGATACCTCGCTGAGAGTCCCCCACGGCGAATGGGGGAAGGTCATCAACGTCAAGGTCTATAACCGTCATAAGGATCAAAAAGAAAGCAAAAACGGCGGCGATGACCTGCCCGCCGGCGTCAATCAGTGGGTGCAGGTCTGGATAGCCCAGAAGCGACGCGTTTCCGTCGGCGATAAGCTGGCTGGCCGCCACGGTAACAAGGGCGTCATCTCCATCATCGCCCCCAAGGAAGACATGCCCTTCCTGCCCGATGGCACACCGATAGATATCATCCTCGACCCCATCGGCGTCCCTTCCCGTATGAATATCGGCCAGGTGCTGGAGACCCACCTCGGCTGGGCCGCCCAGATACTCGGCTTCCGGGCGCTGACCCCGGTCTTTGACGGCGCCGATGACGCGGCCATCGAGGATGCCCTGTGCCGGACCTGGATTGTCCAGCAATCGGGTGCGGTAGACCCTAACCCCGGCAAAGAAAAAGCACCTTACAAACAGGACGTCGCCAAGGCCTGGGTCAAGAGCCACGGCTATGACGGGGAAGCCGTTTTCAACGAGGCTATGCCGGGCAAGGCCAGGGACATCGGTCTGCGGCTCTGGCTCGAAGAGCTTAATATCCCTGCCCGCGACCTCACCCCGGAGAAGCTGGAAAAGGTGGTGGAAAAGGTCAATGGTGAAAGCAGATTCGCGCCGCCCACCTACGGCAAAACTATGCTGCACGACGGGCGCACCGGCCAGCCTTTCGACCAGCCGGTAACCGTCGGTAATATCTATATGATGAAGCTCATCCACCTGGTGGAAGATAAAGTACACGCCCGCTCCACCGGCCCGTACTCCCTGATTACCCAGCAGCCGCTCGGTGGCAAGGCCCAGTTCGGCGGGCAGCGCTTCGGGGAGATGGAGGTCTGGGCGCTGGAGGCCTACGGCGCCGCCCATAACCTCCAGGAAATGCTGACAATTAAATCGGACGATGTCACCGGCCGCGCTAAGGCCTACGAGTCTATCATCAAAGGCGATGATATTTTACAGCCCGGCGTGCCGGAATCATTTAAAGTGCTCGTTAAAGAGCTACAGAGCCTGGGACTGGCCCTTGAGGTCATCAATGAAGAAGAAACGACGATAGCTTCAGCCGAAGAGACGATGGAAGAAGCCAATAAACTGGAGACGGAGATAAAAGAAAGTACCGAACCACGCTGGAAAGAGGTAGGAGACGATGTTCGAGATTAATGATTTTGATGCGGTCCGGATTTCACTGGCTTCACC
>CAZXYV010000207.1:0-3961 GCA_964645025.1 uncultured Dehalococcoidaceae bacterium
TTACGCTGGAGACGCTGAAGGCGGTGGCCAAGATAGATGAGGAAGCTTTTGTTAATGCACTTAAAGAGGCCGTGCGGCTTTCGGTACTTGAGGAGCGCTCTCACGTTGGCATCGTCCGCTACCGCTTCACCCACGCTTTTTTCCGCCAGACGCTTTACGAGGAGATGATTGCCCCGCAGCGGCTGAAGCTGCACCAGCAGGTGGCGCGCGCTTTGGAGGCGCAGTACGCCAAACGGCTGGAGGAGCACGCCGCCGAGCTGGCCGAGCATTTTTCCCACTCCACCGACCCCACCGACCTGGCCAAAGCGGTTAAATACGGGGAGATGGCGGCCAAACGGGCTATGGACGTTTATGCTTATGGTGAGGCGGCAAGGTTGCTTGACCAGGCTATCAAGGTGCAGAAGGTGCTGGACCCGGATGATAAGGCCAAGCAGTGCGGATTGCTAGTGGAACTTTGTGAAACCTTGTATGAAGTTCCGGATACCAGGCGAATTCTTGAGTCGGAGGCGCCGGCGGCGTTTGCCCTGGCGGAGAGCATCGGTGATGGCTCACGGGCAGCCAGGGTTTGCTGTTTGGCAGGAAATGCCATAGTAAGCGAACAGGGACTTCGTGGACCCACCCCGGAGATAATGTTATGGGTGGGGCGTCTCGACCGCTATGCCAGATCTGACACCGTTGAACGCGGCTGGGCTGATGCCTGGCTTGGATTCCTCAGGAATGACGGGAAACTCATGACTCAAGCTATTGACATGGCCCGTCGTCTGGGCGACCGGGAACTTCTAATAAGGGCTGGCGCACTTTTTATCACGGGTGTCTGGCTACTGCAGGAAAATGAGAAAAGGATGCGAATTGCTGAAGAGATATGGGAGATTAGGCACAGTGCAACGACAAATTTAACCGAGGGAGTGCAGGCAGCAGTGGGGGGCGTTTTCCTTACTTCAGGGCAAAGACAACGCGCCGAAGAAGCTTGGGGTGAGTTGCGAAGTATCGCCAAGCGTACCGGCAACATACGGCGTGAAATTCAGTCGGTAGGTATGGATGCGGTCCTGGCAATCCTGGATGGTCGTCTGGATGAAGCCAGTAATATGACTGAAAACATGTTTACTCGCAGCAGTGAAGCTGGCATCCCAGGGATAGCCGCGATTACTACATTACAACCTTTAGTCAAAGCTAAGATTTACCTAGGTGCGCCTCTTGATATCATTTTAGCCGAATTGCTTAAAACCGGTACCTTGAAGTCAGTCATCTGTTTATTACGGGCGCATCTGGGACATAATGAAGAAGTATTAAAAATACTGGAGAGAGATGTCCTCAACCGCCCCGATATCGGTACAGAAAAAGACATCACTCGTTTCTGGGCTGATACCATGTTCCTGGAGGCGGCGGTCATGGTAGGACACCGCCTTACAGCCGAACTGCTGCTTAAACGCCTGAATGTCCCTAACCTGTATACAACGGGTTTCAGTTTCCCCACCTGTATCATCCGTCACCTGGGCGGGGCGGCAGCTTTGCTGGGGCGCTATAATGAAGCCCGCAAGCATTATCTGGAGGCCATCAGGGTCTGCACGGAAATGCGCTTCCGCCCGGAACTGGCCTTATCACGGTTACAGCTAGCCGAGCTTTTACTGGAGCATTATCCGGCGGAAAAGAAAGAGGCTTTAGAGCACCTCGACTTCGCCATCCAAGAGTTCCGCGAGATGAAAATGCAGCCCTCGCTGGAGCGCGCCTTGAGGCATAAGGAGATACTCAAGGCGTAGCTATAATAAAGACAGTGTAACGAACTTATGCCCCCGTTAAGACAAAAGGCCTATCGATGGGTCATGTTAGCCCTCCTCTGGCTTTTGTATGCTTCACTTGGCCTGGTCATGGGGTCAATGGCTCCCCTCGTCACTCCCATTCTGAGCGACCTGAAAATGTCCTCCTCCCAGATGGGATTGATCCTGGGGTCCTGGCAGTTGGTCTACATTATGGCCTCAATAGCGGCCGGCAATATCCTTGACCGCTGGGGTGAACGCAAATCTCTCCTCGCCGGGATACTAATTACTGGCCTTTCAGCGTGCCTGCGTTATTTTTCGAATGGATTCGGAACACTATTCCCTATCGTGGCCTTGGTTGGCGTAGGCGGTCCGATGATATCTGCTGGCGGACCTAAGGTGATTTCACTTTGGTTCGAAGGTAAGAGCCGTGGCACAGCCCTCGGTATATACATGACCGGGGCATCGACCGGTACTTTGCTGGGATTCGCCCTGACTAACAGTGTCGTCATGCCTCTGGTCGATTATAGTTGGAGGAAAACTTTCTTAATTTATGGTATATTGGCCTTCGCTATAGGGTTGCTGTGGTGGTTTTTTTCAAAAGACGTTAAGTCTAGAACAAGTGCTAAAAGGATGGGTATACTCAAAGCATTAAATCAGATCGTCAGGATACGAAATGTCCAACTTGTGCTGATACTGGGACTTTTATCTTTAGCCTCTTTTCACGGCGTGATGAACTGGCTCCCCAAGATTCTGGAAACCGGAGGCATGTCTCCCGCCTTAGCCGGCTTTGCCGCTTCTGCGTTTATCATTGCCGGCTTGCCAGCTACGATATTCTTTCCACACATGATACCATTGAAATTCAGAGGGCGTTCGCTGGGCTTATCCGCTTTAGTTACCGCGATAGCTTTAGGTGGTGTCATAAGTTCGTCGGGGGTGCTTCAGTTTGCGTCATTAGTCATTTTAGGTGTCGCAAGCTCTATTTTTACGCCAATCCTCTTACTCATTCTGATGGATAGCTCCGGAATACCCTCCGAGTACCTGGGTTCAGCCAATGGCGTTTTCCTCTGTATTGCCGAAGTTGGCGGCTTTCTTGCCCCCTTACTGATGGGAGCTCTTTTTGATATGACCAAAGGTTTCCTAGCCGGGATGCTCCTTCTGGCGGTACTGAATATTATTGCCATACCCATCACCTTCCGCCTCCGATTCACAGTAAGCCCGAGTCATGTATATTCAAAGTAGTTAAATAATATCAAACTAGATAGTTGGCTTTGTAGAAGTGAAGATATTTTCGGATACTATGCCTTCAAAATATCCTTACGTATTCGGGCGTATAGACTGAAGATGTTTTTTTGTATATTTCCGTATATGTGACGCCAGAAGGTCTGGAATCGTAACTTGGGGGTAATGCAGGCACGGGAACCAGACCACCTCAGCATTAGCCCTATTAGCAACCTGAAGATTAGCGAAAGTAAGCCAGGCTCCGCTATTGAACCCGATGGAGAATACCATTTGAGGCATCTTAGACAGCTCCTGCGTAGAGTACGTACGCTGGCCAACAGAATCCAACATGTAATCAATCCAGACCTCGCCGTTTTTGCTTAGGCGTTCATGGTATTCAGGACCCAAGGCGGCCCACGCTTGAGAGTCTCCAACCGTAGAGACCCATCCTACCCCTCCGAAAATATTCTTCGACCCGGTCATCTTCACGGCCATGTCTATCCCTTTGCGAAACCTTTCTCGGGCTCCTGGTGGAGCATCATTCAGCAGAGCAGCTTCGTGAATCATGAGGTTACGACATACTTCTGGATAATCTACCCCCATGCTTAACGCACACTGGCCGCCCGAGCTACATCCATAAATTGAAGCTGGAGCGAGGTCAAGGGCTTTAACCAGTCCGGCAACGTCGCTAGCGAGGACCTCAGCAGTGATAGGCTCCAGTTTTGCAGGCCTTTCCGAGCGAGACATATAGCGCATGTCAAGAGTAAAGACAGTGAATTCGTCGGCCAGCATATCGGCCACCTTGGCGAAGCTGCCACAATCTCCCTCGCCCGAGGGCACTAGAGCAATTGTTGGCCCGCTCCCCCGTAGCTCGCAGTAGAAGTTAAGACCGTTGACCTTTTGCATTATGCTTTTGACCTGTGATTTACTTGCCATTTTAAAGCCTTCTTTTAAGCCTTTAATATCTCCTTATGTCTCAGGGCGCG
>CAZXYV010000208.1:0-3949 GCA_964645025.1 uncultured Dehalococcoidaceae bacterium
CTCGGCATTCCCTGCGTCGTCGGCTGTGAAAAAGCGACGACCACCCTTAGAGATGGCCAGATAATCACCGTCGACGGCAGCAATGGTAAGGTCTATCCGGGCAAGATAGAGGTGGCTACCGATGTTCACATACGCGCCCGGGGAGAGGTCAAGACCCGGACCAAGCTCCTCGCCAACCTGGCCCAGCCGGAGATAGTCGACCGTATCGCCAAGCGTGACGTGGACGGCATCGGCCTGCTGCGCGCCGAGTTCATGGTCGCTGAAATCGGCGAGCACCCGAGCTATATGATCGAGCAGGGCCGCGGCCAGGAGTTCGTGACCAAATTAGCCGCCGGCCTGACCAAGTTCGCCGCAGCTTTCTACCCGCGCCAGGTGGTCTACCGCACCAACGATTTCAAGTCCAATGAATACGCAGCGCTCAAGGGCGGCGCCAAATTCGAACAGGCTGAAGAAAATCCCATGATAGGCTACCGGGGCGCATCACGATATATCACGGACATCGAAACGTTCAAACTGGAGCTGGCCGCCATCAAGAAAGTCCGGGAGAAATACGATAACCTATGGGTGATGATTCCTTTCGTCCGCACAGTCAAGGAAATGGAAAGCACCGTCAAGATTATGGCGGAGGAAGGCCTGAAACGCTCCGATAAGTTCAAGCTCTGGATGATGGTGGAGATACCATCCAACGTTATCCTGCTCGAGAAGTTCCTGGCTGTCGGCGTCGATGGAGTTTCCATCGGCTCCAACGACCTTACCCAGCTGACGCTGGGCATCGACCGCGATAGCGCCAAGCTGGCTGCCACTTTCGATGAGCGTAACGAGTCCGTCATGCTCTCGATTGAGAAGGTGGTCCGGGGATGTAAAGCCGCCGGCGTGACCTGCTCCATCTGCGGCCAGGCGCCTTCGGTCTATCCGGAGATAACCGAGAAACTGGTGGAGTGGGGTGTAACTAGCGTGAGCGTTTCGCCCGATATGATTGATATCACCCGCGATATCATCGCCAAGGTGGAGACCAAACTGGGAATCAAATAAGGTGTTAAATCCCCCTTGGTCCCCCTTTACGAAAGGGGGAAAGATGGGGTAAAAGCATTATGTAACGGTTAATACCGATATCCTCTCCCTTTCGCAAAGGGAGAGTTAGAGAGGGATTTTAGCGAGGGGCGGGTTTGAAACCCGCCCCTACTTTTTTATTGTCTTTTAATGATTGATGGTGTAGCATATTGTAAGAATAAATAGACTGACCACAGCCAGACCGGGCATTAAGTGATTGAACAGCTTCACATCCGCCAGTTTACCGAGGAGAGAGAAGAACTGCTCTCTCCTCATGCCGTTAAAAGCCGCCTATCTAAAGGCAGGCAAAAACCGGAAGAGCCGGACCCGATACGCACCTCCTTCCAGCGCGACCGTGACCGCATTATCCACAGCAAGTCTTTCCGCCGCCTCAAGCACAAGACGCAGGCCTTTATCGCCCCCCTGGGCGACCACTACGTGACCCGGTTGACCCATACGCTGGAGGTCGCCCAGATAGCGCGCACCATCGCCCGGGCGCTCAACCTCAACGAAGACCTCACCGAGGCCATCGCCCTCGGCCACGACCTGGGGCATACCCCTTTCGGCCATGTGGGCGAAGATGTTCTCAACGAGCTTTTCCCCGATGGCTTCAAGCATAACGAGCAGAGCCTGCGTGTCGTCGATTTCCTGGAGAAGGACGGCCAGGGGCTGAACCTGACCTGGGAGGTAAGGGACGGCATCGCCCGCCACTCCAAGTCGAGCAAAGGCAATATTCTGGGCGCCGGTTGGGGCGCGGTCGGCGCTCTCGAGGGGGAGGTAGTAAAAATCTCCGACGCCGTGGCCTACATCAACCATGATATCGAGGACGCTATCCGGGCCGGCGTCATCACCAACGCCGACCTGCCTCCCGATGCTGTGAAGGTGGTAGGCTCTTCTCATTCGCAGCGCGTCAATACCATGGTCTGCGATATCATCGAACGCTCGTGGGGCGTGTGTGTTTGTGATATAATCAAACAGAGGCCGGCGATACGCATGAGTAAACCGGTGGTAGCGGCTGCCGAGACTCTCAACGATTTCCTTTTCCAGCGGGTTTATGACGTACACTCGGCCCGGCAGGAGACGACGAAAGCCAGGGATGTTGTCCGCTTCCTCTATCACTATTATATTGAGAACGAGGTAAAGCTGCCCCCGGAATACCGCCTTCACGGCGATACCACTGCCCGGAAGGTGGTTGATTATATCGCCGGTATGACCGACCAGTATGCAACAAGAGTAGCAGAAGAGCTTAAAAAATGATTACGATTATTGACTACGGCGCCGGGAACATCCGCAGCGTGCAGCGCGCCTGCGCGGAAGTCGGCGCTCAAGCTGTCATTACCAGCGACCCTGCGGCCGTAGCTAAAGCAGAGAAGATTATTTTCCCCGGGGTCGGCGCCGCGCCCAGCGCGATGAAATACCTCAAAAAGACCGGACTGGATACCGCCATCATCAACGCCTTTAAAGCGGGCATTCCCATCCTTGGTATCTGCATCGGTGCCCAGATTGCCCTTGATAGCTCCGAGGAAGGCAATCAGAAATGTCTCGGCCTGGTACCGGGCATGACCATCCGTTTCAGGCTCAAAGACAAACTTCTTAAGATACCACATATGGGCTGGAACGATATTAAAATAATTCAGCCCCACCCCCTTCTGGACGGTATTAAAGCGGGGGACGAGTTCTATTTCGTCCACTCGTTTTACCCGCAGCCCGCTAATGATAAAAACATCTACGCCGCCGCCAATTACGGCGGCGATTTCTGCGCGGCGCTGGGAAGCCGCAATCTCTTTGCCACCCAGTTCCACCCGGAAAAGAGCGGGCGGCTGGGACTGGAGATGCTAGCGCGCTTCGCCCGGTGGGGCGGCACTGTTGACAGCTAACCCAAAAAGTGGTATATAAAACACCATGCTCAGCAAAAGGTTAGTCGTTTGCCTGGACGTGCGCGGGGGTAAGCTCGCCAAGAGTATCAAATTCGTTGATACGAAAGACATCGGCGACCCCGTCGCTAAAGCCCGCCAGTACTATGAAGACGGGGTGGACGAGCTTGTCTTTTACGACATCACCGCCTCCCGCGAGAACCGTGATATTATGTTAAATTTCGTGGAACAGGTGGCCGCGCAGATTTTCATCCCCTTCTCGGTGGGTGGCGGCATACGCTCGGTCGAAGACGCCACCAGGCTCAGGAACGCCGGCGCGGAAAAGGTGAATGTTAATACGGCAGCGGTAGCGCGAAAAGGGCTTATCTCGGAAATCGCTGACGCTATCGGCTCCCAGAGCACGATACTTTCCATGGATATCAGGAGGGTCATCAAGACTAAAGAAATCCCTTCCGGTTACGAGATTGTCGTCAATGGTGGTATCACGCCCACGGGTATCGACGCCCTCAAATGGGCGAAGATGGGGGAAAAACTGGGCGCCGGCGAGCTGGTGATTAACTCCATTGATGCCGACGGCACGAAAGACGGCTACGAGCTCAAGCTCACCCGGATGATAGCCGATTCGGTCGGTATACCGGTTATTGCCTCAGGTGGGGCGGGCAAGCCGGAGCATCTTTATGACGTTTTAACCGAAGGTCATGCCGATGCCGCCCTGGTGGCCTCCATTGTCCACTACGGCCAGTATACCTGCCGGGCGCTCAAGGAATACCTGAACGGCCGGGGTATTAAGATAAGGATGAGCTATTAAGTCAAAGCTCAAAGCGTAAAATTCAAAACCATAACTGAAAAGTTAAAGCTTATTTTAGTTTTGAGTTTTACGTTATGGTTTTAAGCTTTGACTTATAACTTTTAAATTAATATTATGACCGCTATTGACGAAGTCAAGCAGAAAATAGATATCGCCGAGGTCATCGGCCAGTACACCACGCTGAAAAAAGCGGGCCGGAACCTCACGGCGCTTTGCC
>CAZXYV010000209.1:0-3949 GCA_964645025.1 uncultured Dehalococcoidaceae bacterium
CTCTTTAAAATTTCTTCCCCTTCTCCAAACAAGATATTCAAGGTTGTGATAACGCTCCGTTTGGAGAGGGGGACACAGGGGGTAAGGTTAAGTAAATACACATCCTCAGATGATATCTTTTACACCCCTGACAAAAGAATTATATAATAAAGAGTCCAGCATTATAGTCACTCCGGAGGCGCTTATATGGGAATTCTCGGTTTCATCTTTAGCCTGGTAGCAGCGGGATTCCTGCTCATCGGACTTATCCCGTTTTTGGGCTGGCTCAACTGGATTACGACACTACCCGCCGCTATCCTGGGTGCTGTCTTCAGCGGCCTCGGCCTGGCGCATTCAAGAGGCGGGCTGGCTGTGGCCGGACTCACAATCAGTGTGGTCGCCTTCTTTTTAGCCGTGGGCCGGTTGATTATCGGCTGCGGTATAATATAAACTGTCTATTCTATCTTCCTGAACTTGCTCCCCGGCGTGTTGCAGATGGGGCACCTATCGGGGGCAGCGCCTTCTACCGTATTGCCGCAGACCGGACAGACGTAATAAGGGGCATCTTTTAAAGTCTTACCGCTTTCCAGGTTTTGCAGCGCCGCCTGGAAAAGCCTGTGGTGTATCTGCTCCACCTGGTTGGCCATGTCGAAGCTGTCGGCCGCCGCTTTTTGATTTTCCTTTTTCGCCTGCTCTATAAAGCCGGGGTACATCTCGGTGAACTCATAGTTTTCCCCGCCGATAGCCGCTTGCAGGTTCTCTTTATCGGTCTTGATTTCACCCATGACCCTCAGGTGATTGCGCGCGTGGACGTTCTCCGCGTCGGCGGCGGCGCGGAATAGCCGGGCTAGCGGCTTGTTCCCACCGGCATCGGCCTTCACGGCGAAGAAAGAATATTTACGGTTGGCCTGGCTCTCCCCGGCGAAAGCTGCCTCAAGATTCTCTTTGGTATTAGACATGTTTTATCCTCCTTGATAACATCATTCAGCCAATCGTAGCAAATAGTATCGCAAAGAGAAAGTGACCTTTATCGCATCTGGGGGTTGTTTTACAGGGGATAATCTTCTTTATTTATTATCGGTGACCAGCTTCTGAATAGCCGCAACAATCTCTGCAGTTTTTGTCCCCGGCCCGAAGATAACTTTGATGCCCATTTTCTCTAAAGCAGGGATATCGTCCTCCGGGATAATGCCGCCGGCGACCACTACTACATTGCCCATCCCCTTCTCCCCCATCCCCCTTATAACGTCCGCAAAAAGCTCCAGGTGAGCGCCCGAGAGGCTGCTCAGCCCGATGACGTCCACATCTTCCTGTAAAGCCGCCTGGACAATCATTTCCGGCGTCTGGCGGATGCCGGTATAGATGACCTCCATGCCGGCGTCGCGCAGGGCGCGGGCGACCACTTTAGCGCCGCGGTCATGGCCGTCCAGTCCCGGCTTGGCGATGAGGACCCGTATCTTTTTCCGGCTCATTACTAAGCTACTTTCCCTTCTTTTCAGGCTGCACCAGCTCGATGGTCACCCCGTGAGCGCCCTCCGGCCCGACGAAGGCTATCTTGCCCTCCGGCCCTTGCCTCGGCTCTTTATCACGGAGGGTCACACCGGCAGCGGCCAGTTTCTTGAGCTCGCTTGCAATATCGTCAACTTCGACGGCGATGTGGTGGAGACCTTCACCCTTATTAGCGATAAAGTCGGCCAGCGAGCTGCCGGCTACCCCTTCGAGGAACTCCAACGCCGTTTCGCCAACCTGGAAATTGGCTATTTTAATTTTGGCCGCAGGTATCTCGTTTATAGAGTCTGGCCCTTTCCCCAGCATCTTGCTATAAAGCTTAACGGTCTCATCCATATTCTTCACGACGATGCCGATATGATGAATCTTTTTTATCATATTCTACTCCTCTGATTTACTTTCCGGGCTGGACGAGCTCGGTAAGCACGCCGCTGAGCGACTTAGGATGGAGGAAGCCGATTTGCCCCGCTACCCCTTCTCTCCCCTCTTTGTCGATAAGCTGGATGCCCTTTCCCTCGCAAGCCTTAAGCTCTTTATCAACGTTATCGACCTCCAAAGCGATGTGGTGCAGCCCCTCTCCCCGCTTTTCCAGGTACTTGGCTACCGCGCTTTCGGGGCCGGTTGGCTCTAAAAGGTCGATTTCTGCGCCTTTGCCTATTTTAAAGACGGCCTCGCTCACCTTCTGGTAGGGGGCATCATGATAATGCGCCTTCGTCCCCAGCACTTTTTCAAAGAGAGCGGCGCTTTCCTTGAGGTTAGTGACCGCGATACCGATGTGGTGGACTCGCTTAATCATCGCAGGCTCTTCTCCTCATATTTCCTCTAAAAAATCAGGAACTCCCTCTGCACGCCGAAGACCCCGCGCAGGGTATCGCAAATCTCGCCGACCGTGGCCAGGGCTTCAACGCACCGGATAAAAGCCGGCATGGTGTTTTCTTTTCCCAGGGCGACCTTTTTCAGGTTTTCCAGGGCCGCCGCTACGGCTGAAGCGTTACGCTTTCGCTTAACGTCGTTAAGCCGGGCGACCTGCTTCCTGGCCGCCACCGCGTCGACGCGGCTAAGCCCTTTTATTTTTGTGTACGGCGCGACGAACTTGTTTACGCCCACCACCACCCTTTCCTCCGCCTCGACTTCCTTCTGATAGCGATAGGAGCTTTCCTGTATCTCCCGCTGCGGGAAACCCCTTTCGATGGCGTTTAAAGCGCCGCCGAAAGAGTCGATTTTCAGAAGGTACTGCTCCGCCGCAGCCTGAATGTCTTTCGTCAAAGTCTCCACCATCCATGAGCCGCCGAGGGGGTCCACCGAATCGGCTACGCCGCTTTCATAAGCGAGGACCTGCTGGGTGCGCAGTGCCGTGGTGACCGCTTCCTCGGATGGCGTGGCATAGGCCTCGTCATAGGAGTTGGTATGCAGCGACTGCGTGCCGCCGAGCACGGCGGCCAGCGCCTGTAAAGTTACTCTGACGATATTGTTATAGGGCTGCTGGGCCGTCAGCGCGCAGCCGGCCGTCTGCGTGTGAAAGCGCAGCATGCAACTGCGGGGGCTGGCCGCGCCGAAGCGCTCTTTCATTATCTTTGCCCATAGCATACGCGCCGCCCGGAACTTGGCCACCTCTTCAAGCAGGTTGTTGTGGGCGTCGAAGAAGAAGGAAAGCCGCCCGGCAAAGTCGTCGATATTAAGTCCGCGGTCGATGGCCGCCTGCACGTAGGCGATACCGTTGGCCAACGTGAAAGCGATTTCCTGCACCGCCGTCGCGCCAGCCTCGCGGATATGGTAGCCGCTGATGCTTATCGTGTTCCAGCGCGGAAGGTTTTGACTGCAGTATTCAAAGATGTCCGTAGTCAACCTCATGGAGGGGGCAGGCGGGAAGATATAGGTTCCCCGGGCGATATACTCCTTGAGGATATCATTCTGGATGGTGCCGTCGAGTAGCTTCGGGTCTACACCCTGCCGCTTCGCCAGGACGATATACATCGCCAGCAGCACCGGCGCGGTGGCATTTATGGTCATCGAAGTGCTGACTTTATCCAGCGGAATACCCTGGAAAAGGACTTCCAAATCGCGCAGCGTATCGATAGGGACGCCGACTTTTCCAACCTCGCCGCGCGCCAGGGGATGGTCGGAATCATAGCCGACCTGGGTGGGTAAATCGAAGGCGATGCTTAAGCCCGTCTGCCCCTGCTTTAAAAGGTAGCGGTAGCGGCGGTTGGACTCCTCCGCCGAGGCGAAACCGGAATATTGGCGCATCGTCCACAGTCGTCCGCGGTACATAGTGGGCTGGATGCCCCTCCCGAAGGGATACTCCCCCGGATAACCGGTTGTCTCGGCCAGGTCCAGGCCGGCCAGGTCTTCATCGGTATATAAAGGCTGAACCTCGATGCTGGAGGTGAGTCTGTATTTCGCCCGCTCCGGGGAGCGCTGCAACGCCGGTTCGTAGGTCTCTTTAAGCCACTTTTCCTTA
>CAZXYV010000210.1:0-3912 GCA_964645025.1 uncultured Dehalococcoidaceae bacterium
TGTTAAAAGAAGTCTTCGGGGAGAAGGCCGCTCTCTGGGAGGAGCCTTTCGAAGTGATAGCCAGCCAGCATTTCTTCATGGGCGGCGCCGCGATCAATGAAAAGTGTGCAACCAGCGTGCCGGGTCTGTTCGCTGTCGGCGAGGTTGCCGGCGGCGTTCACGGCGCCAATCGAATGTCCGGCTGCGCTTTGACGGAGGTTTTCGTGTTCGGGGACCTTCTCGGGCAAAGCGTCAAGTCGTGGGTCGAAAAAGAAGAACTTATTGCACCAAAAAAATCCGAAGTCCAAGAATCTATCGATCAGCTTCGGGAAACTTTCTCGCGTACACGGACCGGTATCAGGCCTTTTGAGATCAAAAAAACGATCCGGGAAACGTTCTGGGAAAACTTTGGGCCGAGCCGGGATGAGAAGAGCATGCAAAAAGGCCTCGCCGAGCTCGGAAAACTTCAAACCGAGCTTGGTAATCTTGCCATCGAAGATCACAGCTTAATATACAACCGCGAAAAAATGGAAGCGATTGAAGTGAACATGATGCTCAAGACCGGTATTCTTGTCGCCAACGCCGCTCTGTCAAGGAAAGAAAGCCGCGGGGCGCATTATCGCGTTGACTTTCCCTCGAGAGACGACGCTCACTGGCTAAAAAATATCGTGCTGAGTAAAGGCCCCGGCGGAGAAGTGAAAATCAGCTACAAGCCGGCAGGAGTCGCGCGATGAAAGCTAACTTAAAAATTTATCGCTTCGATCCTGATTCGAAAGAACGACCGCGGTACGACGTATTCAAAATCGAACTGCCGCAAGGTGAGACAGTATTGAGCGCCCTTGTTAAAATTTACGAAGAGTTTGACCCGGGCCTGAGTTTCCGGTTCGCGTGCAGCAAGATCAAGTGCGGGGAATGCGCGGTAATGGTAAATAAGTCTCCCTGCCTCGCCTGCAGCCGACTCATCGAGCCGGAAATGGTCATCGAACCCTTGCCTGACCTGCCGGTAATCAAAGACCTTGTGATCGATAGAAACAAAATCCTCAAAACAGCCTTTGAAATGGCCCCGCCTCTGGTCGTCCTGACGAAACCAGGCGCAGGTACGGAGGACTTACAAATAATCGATGAATACATCAGGTTCACGGGCTGTTTCGAATGTCTTATTTGCCAGTCAACCTGCCCTGTCCTGAAAAAACAACCCGGTGAGTTTCCCGGACCGCTCGGCCTGCTCTGGCTGGCCCAGAGAAAACTGACCACCGACGAAAAGAACAATATCGGGGAAGTCGTCCGACTGTGTACGAAATGCGGCAGGTGCTGGAAAGCCTGTCCCTCGGAGAAGCAATTTCTGGAGCCTGCTATCTCAGGGTTGCTGGATAAGTATAAACCTGATAGATCAGTTAAAAATACTGCGAATAGAAAGGTGACAGGATGAAGATTATCGGTATCGAGATGTTCCCGGTGAGCCTGGCATTTAAAAGAACCATAAAAACTGCCTTCCGCGGCGTGGCCATCGATGAAGGCATACATGAAGACAACGTCATCATCAAGATTTATACCGATGAAGGTATTCACGGTCTCGGCGAAGCCGCCACCTGGGGAATTTATTACTGCGGGGAAAGCCAGGAGACCGACATGGCCGTGATCGCCCATCACCTGTTCCCGAAGGTGCTCGAAGGGGCCGACCCGTTCAATATAGACCTTATCCACCGGAGGATGGACGAGCAGGTCATCGGCAGTACCTGCGCCAAATCCGGTATCGACTTCGCCCTTTATGACATCATGGGCAAACAGCTGAACGTGCCCGTGTACCAGCTTATCGGCGGGTGTCATACGGATAAGTTCCCGACCACGGCCGCCGTCCTGGGGATAGACGAGCCCGAGGTATCTGCTAAAATCGCCAAGGACGCTCTGGCGGGACTAGGGCCCGAGCCGCGCCTGTTCAAAATAAAGGTCGGGCTGGACTATCTGAAGGATGTTAAACGGGTCGAGGCTATCCGCAAAGCAGTGGGACCGGAGCACTGCTTTTTGCTGGACTGCAACGGCTCGTTGAGTGTGAAGCAGGCCATACACTTCGGCCTGAAAGTGCAGGATTTCGCGCCGGTCTTTCTCGAGCAGCCGGTGGACTACGAAGACCTGGAGGGCCTGGCCGAGGTCAAGAGAAATGTCCCGGTGCCGGTGGGGGCGTGCGAATGCGCCCTGACAATCCAGGACATGATGCGGGTGATCCGGATGGATGCCTGCGACTTCTTTAACTTTAAAATTGACCGGCTGGGAGGTATCTATAAGGGAAAGCAGGCCATCGGCATGATCTACGCCGCGGGCAAATGGGCACTGCTTTCCGGGCAGGTAAGTATCGGTGTGGGAGCCACCGCCCGCAGTCATTTCTCCGCCGCCACCTGCTCTCTGTTTCCCGCCTCCAGGTCCGGCGTTACCGGCGTGTTTGCGCTTTACCCGGCGTTTGAGCCGCAGTACGTACAGGTAGAAAATGTTGTCATCGGTGGTCCAAAAGTCGTAAATGGTACCGCTGGAGTGCCCCCGGGGCCCGGCCTCGGCATTGAGCTGAACGAGAAGGCTTTAGCCAGGTTCATACCACCGGACAAAAAACCGGTGCTTATAGGCAGAAAGAAGTAATTTGGCGTTAGTTCCGCTAACGCAGAACAAGATAGCATAGCTAAACATATTTGTGGGAGATAGACTGATATGACCGCCGATCCGATTAATCTCGAAGAGAGAGACCAAAGATGGCTGAGGATCAGGCATGCGCTCGAGCAGAACGGCCTGGACGGAGTACTGGTTATCAGCGACGGGCATATCGAACGCAGGGGCTCTGTTCGTTACGTGTCTAACTGGGCAGGAGGCGCCAGCGCCACGCTTATGTGGCACTATGTCATTTTTCCCCTGAAAGGCAATCCGGTAGCCGTAAACATCAAGAGCGGATGGATTGATGAACGCCGTATGCTTTCTTTCAGAGGGGCATGGGTGCCGGAAAGCGAGCCCTACGCCGAGGTTATCGCCGGTGTTATCCGAGACCTGAATATTGAAAATGGCAACATCGGGATAGAGGGAGACTTTATGCCGGTCCCTGTCTTCCAAAGGCTTGGTAAGGCGCTTCCTCAAGCTAGGTTCGCCCAGGTGAACATTATCCATGAGTTGAAAAGGGTGAAAAGTCCAGCGGAAATAAAGGCAATAGAGCAGGATGTAGAGGCCGTAGACAGCGTTTTTGAGGCCTGCCTCCAGTTTGCCAGACCCGGCCTGACCTGGAATGACATTACCAGTGAGCTTTGCCGGAATTTGTACCGGATGGGGGCTGAAGATATCGGCGGCTATCCCATGTCCCGTTCCAACAACATTATCAAAAAAGGCGATAGTTACCATTGCTACCCCGAACCTCAGATGCGGTGGGGCTACTGGATGCAATTCGGGCGAGTGATCTCGTTCGGAGAGCCATCAAAAGAGTTAAGGGACGCCTGGGGGCTCAATATCAGAGCCCAGGAAAGCGGGGCCGAAAAGCTTAGACCGGGAAAGACCGGGGCCGATGTGATGAAGGCCATAAACGATTCCCTGAAAGGGAGCAAGTACACCGGGGCGCCGCGAAGTTCCGGGCACGGCATAGGGCTGGATATCCTGGAAAAGCCCTATATCTCTCTCGATGAGGAAACCGAATTCGTTCCTGGCATGCTCGTCGGTATACACCCTGTCTTCACGCCTCCCAACCCCGCTTTCGAAGCCAATGCCGACCTGTTCGTGGTCACGAAAGAGAAGCCACGTAAGCTTTCCAGGATCACGCCTGAAATCAAGGTCATTCGTTGAAAGGGGAAAGGCAATATGAAAATCAACAAAGTCGAGATAATACCTGTAGACATCCCGCAAAAAACAGCTTTTCGCACGTCCACGGTGGCACCTATAGCAGGAAGACATATCATCGTTAAGGTATTA
>CAZXYV010000211.1:0-3901 GCA_964645025.1 uncultured Dehalococcoidaceae bacterium
GTTTTCGACCCGGTCTGTCTATCCTCGACAATCTGCCCGTCGAGCAGCCGCACGATACGCTTGGCCTGGGCGGCGATATCCATCTCATGGGTCACCAGCACGATGGTGATACCATCCCGGTTGAGCTGGCAAAAAATAGAAATAATATCGCTAGCGGCCTTGGTATCCAGGTTGCCGGTAGGCTCATCCGCCAGGATAAGGGATGGATTGTTCACCAGGGCACGCGCGATGGCCACCCGCTGCTGCTCGCCGCCGGAAAGCTCCGAAGGTTTATGGGTAGCGCGCGCCTTCAGGCCGACACGCTCCAGCGCCTCGATAGCCCGTTTGCGTTTCTGGCCGGCGCCGCCATAGATAAGGGGCAGCTCCACGTTGGCCACGGCCACCGTCCGGGGTAAAAGATTATAGGTCTGGAAGACAAACCCTATCTTCCGGTTCCTCATCTCGGCCAGTTTGTTATCACCGAGCTGGCTGACATCGACCCCTTCCAGGAGATATTTCCCGGCGGTGGGCTTGTCCAGGAAGCCTATGATGTTCATCAGCGTGGATTTTCCCGAGCCGGAGGCGCCGACGAGCGCCACCATCTCACCCGCTTGCACCTTCAGGCTCACCTCTCTAAGGGCCGGTACCTCTACCTTGCCCATCTGGTAAATCTTGGTAATTTTTTCCAGTTCAATCATATCTCTGACCTGCACTATCGAAGACATCATCAATCTTAGAACAGGCTGGAGCTTGATGATTTCGCCTTTGTCTCCACGACTACCGTCTCCCCTTCTTTCAGCCCGCTCGTGATTTCAACCTTCATCCCATCGTCCAGGCCGATAGTCACTACCTTTTCCTGCGTTTTGACACCCTCCTGCACTTTAACAAACGATTGTCCCTCGCTGTTCTTGAGAACCGCCCGGCTCGGTACGATGAGGACACCGGTGTGCCTGACCGCCACGATATCAGCCGAAGCGCTCATACCGACCTTGACTCCCGAACTTTCCGGCACATCGAGGCTAATCTTCACCTTGTAAAGGACGATGCCACCCTTCTCCTCCGGCACCGGATAGAGAGCGGTAACGCGGCCTTTGAAAACCGCACCCGGCAGGGCATCCATCTTGACATCAGCTTCCTGCGCCAGTTTCACGGACGGAATGTCTATCTCATCCACCTCGATGACCAGCTCCAGGAAATTAGGGTTGACCATCTGGAGAATCGGCGTCGGGGCCATTGAAGGCGACGGAATAACATCACCCTCCTTCCCCAGGACCGCCGCAATTATGCCGTCGAATGGGGCGGCGATAGACGCCTCGTCAAGCTGCTTCTGGGCATCCGCCAGCGACTGCCGGGCTAAGTCCAGCGCCTGCTGGGCCTGCTTGGTCGTCTGGGCAGACGAGGCAACCTGCAACTCCTGCAGGGCGATATTTTTGCCGAGGTCATTAATGTTTTTCTGCGCCAGGGTTACCGAAAGCTCCGCCGCCTCAAGTTGCTTCTTCTTGAGGTTAACCTGATTGCTATCATAGCCAGCCATCGCGTTATCGTAGGCGGCCTTGGCCGTGTCCAGGCTCTCTTTAGCGCGGTCGAGGGCAATAGACCAAGCGTCAGCATTCGCGGTGACCTCCGCCTGCATACGAAGGACATAATCATACCAGGCTTTGGCCCGATTGAGTTCGGCTTCTAATAAGGTAAAGTTGACCGCCGTGATGCTGGCGTTTAGATTGATATCAGCCGTATCACGGGCTATCTGGGCGTTTAGCAGGGCCAGCTTGAGCGAATTTCCCGAGTTCCGCAGGTTTTCCAGGTTGTTTTCCGCGGTGCGCTGGGCGAGCTGCGCCTGCAACAAAGTCCCCTCGGCCTGGGTCAGGGACATCTGCGCCTGCTTGAGGCTAAGCTCCAGAGAGCGGGTATCAAGCTTCGCCAGGATATCGCCGGCTTTTACCTTATCTCCCTCTTTGACAGCTATTTTACTCACCTTGCCGGCGCTACCGAAAGTCAGCCGGGCCTCACGGGGTGTGGCCACTTTGCCGTTGCCGGAAACGCTTACCGTTAAATCGCCGCGTGTCACGGTAACCTGCTGCCGGGTGACCCCGCCATTATTTCCGCCGAGCCCGCTGCAGGCCGCTGTCCCCAGTAGCGCTGCCAGCAGCACGACCGAAATAATGCTTATAATTACTTTCTTTTTCATCAGATTCCTCCGGGATAAACATAATAGCTTATAGATAATAAAAAACCCCCGGGAGCCCAGTCCCGCGGGTCTTCACCGCTGCCTGATTTAATCAGCCCGGCCTTCCTTTTAAAGTCGGCCTGTTCCAAGCAATCAATATCATATTATAGAGGTAGTAGCTTCATTTTGTCAATACTTAACGATTGGATACTCCCCGGCTCTATAAAGATTTTCGATGGTGTGATATTTGCAGGGAGAGTCTCACGCTAAATACAATCAAGTGACAATAAGGCACGGGGCGATTCCACGATAAAATGCGCCCGTACGTTTTGCGGCAGGTTATTATCATCAGTAATGCCCCAGGTCGCTAGGCAGCTCCAGCAGCCTGCGTTATGGGCCGCTTCGATATCGGCCGCGCTGTCCCCTACGAATAGAGTTTCCTGCGGTTGTGAACCTAGTTTACTTAATGCCAGGTTTATTCCGTCCGGATGAGGTTTATGCTTTTTTACATCCTCAAGCCCAACTATTACTGAGAACATATCGATGATATCCACTTCTTTCAGCTCATAAGTACAACCGATACGCTTACCTTCAAATATGGAATCACGCAGTTTGCTCGTTACCACACCAAGCTTATAACCGCGTGACTTGAGCTTGCCCAGCATTACCTTGATACCCGGGTAAAGGCGTATATTATCCAGTTGCTCAATCCAGTAGATACGCCTGTATATGACAAAAAGATCATCCATTATATTATGCTCCCCTGCTAAACGGGCAAGCGCATTCTGAAACGGGGCACCCTGGAGACTGGCCAGGAATTGCTCGGCATTAAGTCCGGCAATTTTCGCCCGAGTAAAGACATTCTGAAGGGCCTGGATTCGGGCACGGTAAGAGTCCAGCAGGGTATCGTCCAGGTCAAACAGCACCGTATTCACGCGCTTTGCCTGACGCTTAGCCACCCCCCAGCTCCCTGGCCCGGTGGTAGGCCGCTTTGACCGCTTCGGCCACCAGCCTGGCGAAGCCGCCCTCTTCAAAGACTTTCAGCGCGGCTTCCGTCGTGCCGCCGCGCGAGGTAACGTTCCGGCGCAGCTCGGCGGGCGGCTGGCCGGACTGCGCTAACAGGTGGGACGAACCAAGCATTGTTTGCGAGACCAGTTCTTCAGCTTCTTTACGGGGCAACCCTATCTTTACCGCCGCCTCGATAAGGGACTCGGCGAGCAGGAAAAAATAGGCCGGGCCGCTGCCGCTGACCGCCGTAATCATATCGAGGTATTTCTCATCATCAAAATATATCTCCTTACCCATCGCGCCCAGGATAGCCCGCGCGCTATTTTTCTGCTTTGGGGTCACTTCTGAAGTAGCCGTCCAGCCGCTGGCGCCGTAGCCGATGCGGGCGGGGGTGTTGGGCATGGAGCGCACAATACGACGGTGGGCCAGCCCTTGAGAAATGTTACTAATGCTTTTACCAGCAATAATTGAGAGGACAAGCTGCGTCGCTTTCAGGCTGCTTTGTAAATCGGCCAGGACTTCCGGCAGGCTCTGGGGCTTGACCGCCAGGACGATAACATCTTTACCAGCGACAGCTTCTTTATTGCTCCCCGTCACGGCTACGCGGTACTTATTATTAAGAGTCTGAAGTCGCTCTTTACTTATGTCACTGACACAAATATCAGCGGGCGCACAGAGCTTCTTTTTAAGGAGTGCCGCCAGTATCGCCTCGCCCATGGTGCCGCCGCCGATAAAAGCTATTTTCAT
>CAZXYV010000212.1:0-3894 GCA_964645025.1 uncultured Dehalococcoidaceae bacterium
GGCGTTGATGTTTTTTCTGGCTTTATATATACCAATATGCAGCATCGTCTCCATGGATGGGCGCAGGTTGCCTTCGACGTTCTGACCGTTAAAATCTACAATCTGGATATCATCGATGCTGAGCAAGTCATAGTGCCGGAAGCTGGGGGTGATGGCCAGCAGCTTTCGCTTACCTCCGAGACGCAGGCTGATATTGCCGGAGGTGCCGACTACCAGGCCCCGGGCGGACATTTGCCGGGCCGCTTCCAGGACTATCTTTTTTTCTGATTGCCAGCGGCTCATAATTTTCTCCCGGTAAGTCAGTTTAATTCTATTACAGGTCAACCGGCGGATTCAAGGACAGGATTCGCAGCTATTTTCGTTGACAGATAATAATATTCATATTATGCTGTCAACAGAACAAACATAAGACCGCCCATGACTAACCATATTTCGCAGATTTACCAGAGCTCATTGCCTAAAAAACAGGTGGTCGCTGCCATGGGCGGCGCCATGCTTTCCGTGCTCCTTGGCTCGATGTCCATGACCATCACCTCCACCGCCATGCCCAGGATTATCACCGACCTCGGCGGGTTCGCCCAGTATACCTGGGTTTTTACGTCTTATATCATCGCGGAGACCGTCTCCCTGCCGCTGACCGGCAAGCTTTCAGACATGTACGGGCGGAAGTGGTTCCTCGTGGCCGGAGTGGGCATCTTCGTTCTGGGTTCTCTTTTAAGCGGCTTCAGCCAATCGATGGCGCAGTTGATAGTTTTCCGCGGCGTCCAGGGGATAGGTTTCGGGGCGATGTCCGCGCTGGGTTTTATCATCATCGCGGATATTTTTCCCCCGGAGGAACGGGGCAAGTACAGCGGCCTGATGGGCAGCGTGCTGGGTTTTTCTACAATTATCGGCCCGATGCTGGGCGGCTACCTGACCGACGCGCTTTCCTGGAGGTGGTGCTTTTTCATCATCATCCCCATCGGGGTGATTATCATAGGATTTTTTATCTTCATGTTCCCGAAAATCCAAATAACAGAAGCCAGACACCGCGTGGACTATGGAGGGGTGGTGTTTTTAAGTTTGGGTGTGGTTTCCCTGGTGCTGGCGCTGAACTGGGGAGGCGCCAACTACGCCTGGAGTTCGCCGGTGATTATCGGACTGCTGGTATTCACGGCGGCGATGTTCGTCGTTTTTTACAAGATAGAGAAGCGCGCCGAGGAGCCCATTATCCCGATAGACCTTTTCAAGAACCGGGTGGTGGTAATATCGTCATTGGCCTCTATCTTCGTTGGCGCCACCTTTTTCCCGGTGGTCAATTTCCTGCCTCTTTTCTTCCAGGGGGTGCTGGGGGCTTCCGCCACCAGGAGCGGCGGCTTCGTGACGCCGATGATGCTGAGCTCTTCCATCGCCAGCATTATCTGTGGTTGGCTGCTCTCCCGTACGGGAGGGCGCTACCGTTTCTTGAGTAGCCTTGGTTTCGTGGTGGCCGCGGTCGGTTACCTGCTGCTCTCCCGCATGACAACGGAAACGAGCTACGGCACCGCCGTGTTTAACATCGTACTCATCGGTTTCGGCATGGGGCTGGTTTTCCCCGTCCATACGCTGGCGGTGCAGAACACCGTGCCTTACACGATAATGGGCACCGCGACATCGCTGATAACTTTGCTCCGCCCCATCGGAGGAATTTTCGGCCTGGCGCTGGTGGGTTCGATATTGAACAACACCTTCGCAGCCTCGTTTATGAGGAACCTTCCCGCCGCGGTCAAAGCCGTGGTCTCGCCGGAGCAGCTCGCCGGCATTGTCGATAATCCGCAGATACTGGTGAACGCCGGGGCGCGCGACCAGCTGGAAAAACTATTTGAAAATATGGGAGCTCAAGGCCAGGGGTATTTCAACCAGATGATAGCCGCGCTGCAGGGCGCCTTGAGCGAGGCGCTGACCAGGGTTTTCGGCGTCTTTTTGATTATCGTCATCGTGGCGATAATAGTAAACCACTTTCTAAAAGGCATCCCGCCGACGGCGGGCAAAAAACCGGCGCCGCCTCCGGCGCTTGAAAAATAGGAGCTCCGTATTCAAGAGCCGGAAGCGGTTTCGTACGGCCAGGCCGCCAGGCTGCCGTCCATGAGCTTAACGTTTTTAAAGCCGGCACCGTCGAGTATGCGTTGCGCCTGGTAGGCGCGTATGCTTGTCCGGCAGACAGTGACTATCTCTTTGTCCCGGGGAAGCTCGGCGATTCTCCGGCGCAGTTCCGGCAGGGGAATCAACCTGACCTGTTTGGCCTCGATACGCTGGGCCTGCCATTCCGCCGGCGAGCGGACATCCAGCAGGATGAAGTCTTCCCCGCTAGCGAGTTTTTGCTTGACTTCTAAGGGCGTTAGTGCCCGGGCCTGTCCCGATTGCTTGTTACGGATAACATTGGCGGCATTATGTAGCGGGTCCATGGCGCTGTTGTACGGGGGCGCGTAACCGAGGTCGAGGTTGGCCAGGTCAGTGGCTTTAGCGCCGAAAGTCAGCGCCGTGGCTAAAACGTCAATGCGCTTGGAAGTGTCGCCCGTGCCCACGGCTTGCCCGCCTAGCAGACGACCGGTGGACTTTTCCGCCACCAGCTTGACCAGAATTTCCCGGGAGCCCGGATAGTAGGTGGCGTGGTCGAAGGTCGGGACGAGGGCCGTGGTCACATCATAGCCGGCTTCCCGCGCCTGCGACTCGCTAAGGCCGGTACGCCCCACGTTGAAGTCGAAGATTTTAGCAATGCCCGTCCCTGTAATACCGGCGAAGGTGTCGCTGCCCCCCGTCACGTTAGTGCCGATGACCCGGCCCTGCTTGTTAGCGGTGGAGCCCAGCGGCACCAGCGTCTTTTTACCCGTGATGAGATTGACGGTTTCCGCGCAATCACCGCCGGCGTAGATATCCGGGTCGCTGGTTTGAAGGTACTCGTTGACAGCCAGCCCGCCGGTAGTCCCGATGGTCAGGCCGGCTTCCTTCGCCAGGCTTACGTTCGGTCTGACGCCCAGGGACAGCAGCACCAGGCCGGCCTCGTATTCGGCATCTCCCGCTAGCACTTTACTCACGCGTCCGGCGCTATCGCCCTGGAATCCGGAAACGCGCTGTCCGAAGAAGAGCCTGACGCCCTTTGACTTCAAGTGCTTTTCCACCTGGGCGGCGATATCGGCATCGAGCAAGGTGGGCAGGGGCCAACCTAAGGCCTCGATAACGGTAACGCGGCAGCCTGCTGCGACGAAGTTCTCAGCCATTTCCAGGCCGATGAGCCCGGCGCCGACGATGACGACTTCCTTTTTAACGAGGTTGGCGAGATAGCCGCGGATGGCATTGGCGTCCGGGATATTGGAAAGTGTAAAGATACCTTTAAGGTCTCTGCCTTCCCAGTTGGGTACGGCAGGCAAAGCGCCGGTGGCAAGCACCAGTTTATCATAATATAAAGGTGAATGGCGGTCCGTTTTCAGGTCGGCTATTGCTACGGCGTGCGCTTTGGGGTTGATAGCCGTAGCCCTGGTGCCGGTGAGCACGATCAGGTCCATGACATCGCGGAAGTAGTCGGTCTGGCGGGCGACCAGGGCGCTTTCTTTCCCGATGACGCCGGAAATATAGTAGGGCAGGCCGCAGGTGGCCGTGGAGAGGTTGTCTTTCTGCTCGATGATGGTTATCTTGGCGGAGGGGTCACAGCGCCGCGCCCGGGCGGCGGCTTTAGGTCCGCAGGCCGTCCCGCCGATGATAACGATGTTATTTTGCTTGGGCATTAAGCACCTCCAGATATTTTATATTCAGGAGGAAAGCTAGATTTAAATATATTATAACTTTTGTTTTAAAGATGTGCCAGCGCAGGATATGTTTTACCTCACCCCCTTTGTCCCTTCAGGGAGAACCTTCAGGCCGAGCCTTCTGGTCGAGACC
>CAZXYV010000213.1:0-3893 GCA_964645025.1 uncultured Dehalococcoidaceae bacterium
CTGCGTGGTGGGTTACAAAGGGCTGCAAACCCACCAGAATTCCTTTCACCAGTACAGCGCGATGCACCAGATAAATATTTTACTGGGTAATCAGGATGTTTGCGGGGGTCTCCTGGGTTCGGGGACAGCCAGGAGCCTTGGTTACGCCGGGACAGGCGGTTTCGCCTATGCACCTTTTGGGGGCGTGGACGGCATGCTGACTCCCGGCCCCTGGCCGATCGGGCAGGCGGCCTGGCCGCCCCGGAAAGTGGCGGGCCCGGGCACCGCGATGAACTTCTCCGACGTATTATCCCACTCCAGCTCGAATATTTACCCCTATGCCGAGGACTGGGAAGAGTTATGGACCAGGGCCGGTCGTACTTTCGAGCCGGCCGTCTTTTTCACTTACGGCGCCAATACAGTCATGAATAATACCAGGCCGGAAGGCGCCGCCAGGTTTCTCGGCCAGGTCCCCTTTTCCTTTGCCTTGCAGCCGTTCCACAACGAGACCACGGAAGGCTTTTGTGATATCGTTTTGCCCGAGTCCCATTACCTGGAAACCCTGGATATCTCCAGCGCCTTCGGCGTCACTTACAACTATCCTCTGGGCATGGACAAATGGAGCTTTCACCTCAGGCTGCCCGTTACCGCGCCAACCGGCGAGGCCAGAGACGTTTAGGACGTGATGAACGACCTGGCCGACAGGGTGGGAATAAGACCGACGTATAATGCGCGCCTGGATGATTTTTATACGTTCCGGAAGGCCCGGCAGGCGGGGACGAATCTGGAAGTGCCCGGGGTTATTGGCACGGAGGACACGGCCTCCAATATTGAACTCGTTGACCGCATACTGAAATACCATTTCGGTGCCGAGCGCGGTCTGGAATGGTTCCGGGACAATGGCTTTATGAACTGGAAGAAGCGACCCGAAGAATGTTACTGGCGGTGGTTCGTTCAGGCCCGGGTGCCCGTTTATTTTGAGAGCGTCGAAGAGGACAGGGAGGAGACAAAAGAGAAGGCCGAAAAGATAGGTTTTAATCTCAACTGGGACTATTTCACCGGGCTAACAAGCTATTTCCCCTCGGTGATTCATACCGAATTGCCGCCGGATTCGGAATATGACCTGTTTGTTATCTCGCAGCGGGACCCGCTCATGACTTATAGATTCACGGCGCAAAATCCTTATATCGACCAGGTGGCTTCAACCAATCCTTATACTTATAATATCGCCATGAATGTGGAAACAGCCCGGGAAAAAGGCATCAAAGAAGGGGATACCATCTGCCTTGAAAATCACTGGGGAGACAAGATAACGGGAAATGTGAAACTTACCCAGTTGATACACCCGAAGGTGGTCGCCGCGGTTGGTCTGGGGAGCTGGGCCAGGGGAAACCCGATTGCCCGGGGTAAAGGCGTTAACCCCAATGCCCTGCTCCGCCAGGACCAGCATCATTTTTGTCCCATATCAGGCTCAGCCGAACCAACGGCCAGGGTCAAGGCCTATAAAAATATATCGCAATCTGAGGTGAAGCGGTCAAAATGAGATGGGGTATGCTGATAAACCTGGAAAAGTGCGTTGGCTGTTATAGCTGTGCCGTCAAGTGTGAGCAGGAGCATTTTTTACCTCCGGGTGTTTTATGGGGGAGGCTGCTGATGTCAGAAACAGGCGTGTATCCCGGGGCCACCAAGCACGTCTATCCCGTATTATGCAATCACTGTAAAGAAGCCAAGTGTGTTGACGCTTGCCCGACCAGGGCCACACAACGGCGCGAGGATGGCATTGTCTGGGTCGATGGCAATAAGTGCGTCGGCTGTCGCTACTGTCTGATAGCCTGTCCTTTTCAAGTTCGTACCTATTATTCTAAGGAAAAAGAGTATTATCCCGGTCAGGGCCTGACCGAGTTTGAAAAACTGGGGAAACAGCTATATCCTTATCAAATCGGCACGGTCTTAAAATGCAATTTTTGCCTGGAGAGGATTGATAGCGGGCTCGCGCAAGGGCTGAAACCGGGCGTCGACCGGGAAGCGACCCCGGCCTGTGTCAATATCTGCCCGGCCAAGGCAAGGTACTTCGGCGATCTGGGTGACCCTGATAGTGAAATTACGATGCTTATCAGGAAATGGCGAGCTGTCCAATTCCATACGGAATACGGTACCGATCCCTCCATATATTACGTTATGGGATGAAAAATACTGGCAAATAAAGGCGGCATAAATGATACAAACCAGACCCTATGAGTTTATGGCCAGCTATACCCCCCAGAGGGAGTGGATAGAAAAGAGAGGGATGTGGCTCTGGTTCGCCTTCTTTTTTATTGAGCTGGGGGCAGGGACGTTCATTGTCTCTTCAGTCTTCGGTAGTTTATCGGGGATGCTGGTCGGCTGGCTCATCTGTGCTTTGTTAGGTGGTGGATTTCATCTCCTCTTCCTGGGAAAACCTTTAAGGTTCTGGCGTATGGTATTTTCATCAGGGTGGCAGACCTCCTGGATTTCCCGGGGCCTAATATTCGTCATCCTTTTCCTCGCTTCAGGACTGGCCCACATGGGCCTAACCCTCTGGTCAAACCCACTCACTTCCTTATTGATAGTAACCAATATATTCGCCTTCCTGACGGTAATCTATGGCGGGTTTGCCATGAACTATGTTAATGGCATTCCTCTGTGGAACACGGCCCTGCTGCCAATCCTGTATGTAATCAGCGGACTCTGGGGAGGCGCCGAGTTAACTTTAGGCATCTTTTTAACTCAAGGCGAGATAGCGGTCGGAATATCGGTAGAGGCAGCGATTCGCATATTGTTTATAGGTTTCGTTCTGCTCATTCCCGTATATTTGATAAGTGTAAGGTATACATCGCTGACCGGTAAGGCTTCGGTAAGATACATGGTCCTGAGCAAATGGTTACCTTTGTTCTGGATGGTGGTGGTCATGCTGGGTATGGTCGTACCATCAGCGGCAGTAATTTACAGCTTCCTAAATGGTCTGGAGGCAAGCCCGGTGGTTTTCCTTGATGCCGCCATCTTTTTCGGATTGCTCGGTGACCTGTCCATGCGTTATTTAATACTGAGATGCGGGCTATACAGCCCACTCATTCCGTTCTCCAGCTAAATCTACTCACGGATAGCTCCGTGATAATCTCTTTGAGAAAGTCGCATCACCGCTGGCCCTAAGACGGGGCAAGTCCAAATGCCCACCTGGTTGCGCCGTTTCAGACACGCAGGGAAGACTAAAAACAACGAAAATAGCGGGAAGGAGTCACCAACCATGCCCAGACTTAATGACATCAAGAAGGTGATGATTATCGGTTCGGGCCCGATTGTTATCGGCCAGGCTTGTGAGTTTGATTATTCTGGCACCCAGGCCTGTAAAGCCCTGAGGTCGCTGCAAAAATATCATGCAGATATCAAGTAGTCTCTTTCCCCTCCCACATGCTCGATTGCAGGAAAGTCGCCAGATTGACATCCTGGTTAGTGAGCTTTAGTTTGCGTCGGATCTTTTCCCGGTGGCGGTTAATGGTGGCCTCGGATACACCCCTCGTCTCGGCGATTTCTTTGGTGCGCATTCCGTTCCGGATCATATTGCAGATAGTGATTTCGGTCGGCGTCATGGCATGGTAGGAAAGTGACAACTGACCGATGAACGAAGAGGTGATTTCCTTGAGGTTAGTCTGGAGCATCTCCACATATTTTACCTGGGCCGGAGGTAGCTGCGCGGCCAGGCCGTGCAGGATAGGCATCAGGATTTTTTCGACGTTCATTTTAATGTCTTTGTGGATTTCCTGTTTCTCTTGCTCAATCCGGGCCATGACTATCCGCAGCGCGGTGTTGGACTCCTGCAAGGCTTTACGCTCCAGGGTCAACTGCCGGTTGGTCTCCTGCAATTCCAGGTCCGCCGATATCCGGGTGGCGATGGTGCC
>CAZXYV010000214.1:0-3872 GCA_964645025.1 uncultured Dehalococcoidaceae bacterium
GGCGGGGCTGATTCCGCTTTTAGCAGCTCATGTGACTTCTTGAGCCAGTCCGGTATCTGGATATGCTGCGGGCACTTTTCCAGGCACTCCCCGCACTCTTCACACTTATCAGCGCGCGTTTCCGGTTTAAAGAACGGGCCGTTATACATCCGGCGCGCCATGGTAAAATCATCGTAAATCATGGCGTCATTGTAAAATTGAAAGATTCGTGGTATCACCACGCCGTGAGGGCACGGCTGACAGTACTTGCAGTCGGTACAGGGTATAGGGGTGAGACCGCGGTAGGCCTTCCGCACCCTGGCGATGAGCTTCAGGTCTTCGTCATTGAGCGTACCGGGACCGGAGCTACCGGCGATTTTAACGTTTTCCACCACCTGCTCCATCGCGTTCATGCCGCTTAAAGCCACCGAGATTTCCGGCTGATTCCAGACCCATTGCAGCCCCCACTCAACGGGCTTGAGCTTGCGGTGCGCGCTTTGCCACACTTTAGCCACCGGTGGCGGCGGCTCTTTACTGAGCTTGCCTCCCCGCAACGGTTCCATGACGACCACCGCCAGCCATTTGCCGGCCGCGTAGGCCACGCCGCGCCGGCCCGCCTGATTATTGATATCCATATAATTGTAATGCACCTGAGATAGCACCCAGTTATCGTAAGAATCAACAATTCCCTTGAAGACCGGATACGTGTCGTGGAAAGAGAACCCCAGGCGCCCGATGCGTCCCTGCGCCATTTGCTTTTCGGCCCATTTTAACACTCCCAGGTCCCGCACCTTGACCCAGGACGGATTGTTCAGGCCGTGCAGCAGGTAAAAATCGATTTTGTCGATTTGCAGTTTTTCCAGCTGGTCGTTCAAGATGCGGTCGAAGTCCTCGGCTTTGGTGACCGCCATGGCGGGTAACTTGGTAGCTATTTTCACTTTCTTCCGATAGCCGTCCTTGAGCGCCTTGCCCAAGACACGCTCGCTGTTGCCCATATGGTACATGTAGCCGGAATCCAGGTAGTTGACGCCATTATCGATAGCGTAGCGCATCATGCGGATGGCTTCAGGCTCGTTGATATGCGATTCGTCCCGGTCGATAACCGGCAGGCGCATACAGCCGAAGCCCAGCGCCGATACCTTCCAGTCCAGCTTGCCGAATTTACGATACTGCATCTGCTTCTCCCTAACTTAATCTCTGACCTATCACGATATATCTATATAATATTGTGACATGTTTAGAAAAGAGATGCAAATAGAAGCGCGAAGTTTAAAATTCTAAATACTAAGCACGAAATACTAAACGTTTAGAGTTTAGATATTAGAGTTTAGGGTTTAAATATTAATATCTTTCAGCGCCTGTTCCAGGTCCGGCGGTAAAGGTGACTGGAACTCTACCCACGCGCCCGTTGACGGTAACTTGAAACCTATCTTACCAGCATGGAGGAACTGCCGTGAAAGGTGCGGTGACGGCACGCCGTAGGTGGCATCGCCCACCACGGGGAAACCGATGGCCGCCAGGTGCACTCTAATCTGGTGGGTGCGCCCCGTCTCCGGCTTAATCTCCAGAAGCGAATAATCACCGATGTATTTAACGACGCGGTACTCGGTGCGCGCCTCCCGCCCCCTCGTCACCACCGCCATGCGCTGGCGGTGCCGCGGGTCCCGCCCGATGTTCGCCTCGATGATGCCGGTCTCCGGGCTCAGCTTACCCTTCACCAGCACCTGGTAATACTTTAATACCGTACGGGACTTAAACTGTTCGGAGAGATTTGCCTGTGCCAGGCGGTTCTTCGCCACCAGAATCAGGCCGGAGGTATCTTTATCCAGCCGGTGCACTATCCCCGGCCGCAGCGATTCCTCGTCCTCCGCCAGGTCAGGCAGGTGACCCACGACGGCGTTGGCCAGGGTGTGCGCCGGGTGTCCCGGCGCCGGGTGCACCGCCAGCCCGGCCGGCTTATCTATCACCATTAAATCGCTATCTTCGTAGATGATTTTTAGAGGTATTTCTTCCGGGATTAAATGGCTGGGAGCCTCGGGCGGTATGGTGAAATCTATTTTATCTCCCGTATTGAGCTTGAGGCTGGCCCTGGCCAAGCGCCCGTTGACGGTTACCAGTCCTTCCGCGATGAGTTTCTGGGCGCGGGTGCGGGAAAGCTCCGGGCACCTCTCGCCGAGGTACTTGTCCAGGCGTGCCCCCGGTGCATCGGCTCTAAGGCTATATTGCCTGCTCATTCCTTAATCTGCGCCCGTCCTGCCAGGAAGATAAGGCAGTAGGCGAGGATAATCACGCCGATGGTTACCGAAGCATCGGAGACATTAAACACCGGCCAGATTTTAAAATCAATAAAGTCTGTTACCTGGCCCACGCGGAGACGGTCAATCAGGTTGCCAATGGTGCCGCCCAGAATCAGGCCAATTGACGTGAGCACCAGCATGTTGCGGATGAACGGCCATCGGTTACGCAGGCCGAAAACGAGAAATAAAATGACGAAAATACCTATAAAATCAACGACGATTAGAGCCGGGGTATAGCCTTTGAAGATGCCGAAAGCGGCGCCGGTGTTCTGCACGTGGAGAATCCGGAAGAGCCCGTTATCCCAGAGAATTTCACCCGGCAGCAGGTTCCGTAAAATCCAGAACTTACTAAGCTGGTCAAGAACAATCACCAGCAGCACGATATCGGCGAAGACGAAGTCCCGCCAGTCAAACTGTAGGCGGTTTACTTTTCCCATTCTTCGCCAGCAGCGCCTTACAATTCATGCATAAACTTGCCTGCGGTAGCACTTCTAAGCGCTCCGGGTCAATAGCCTGACCGCAATTATCACACATCCCGTAGGTACCTTTCTCAAACTTGTCCAGGGCATGCTCTACCGTGGCCATCTCCTGACGGACACGGTTTTCCAGAGCCAGCCGCTTTTCCAGTTCCAGCGTCTCCGTCGCTTCCTCCTCCCGTTTACCAAAAGGACTGCCCTCCCGTCGCTCCTCGGTAGTGGACGCGTTCGTTTGCAACTGCGCCAGCTCCGAGGCAAGGCGTTTGTGCTCGGTCTCCAGTTGCTCACGCATTTTTTTGTACCTGGTAGCTGTCATCTCTACCTCCGTCCGCCTGTTTTTTAGATTTGAGAAAGGCTCTTTATGTCTCCAACAACCCCGTTAACATATATATGTGTGTTTGCCACAAAAACTGAAAAACAAAATGGAGAAGAGTCGCCGGTTAGTTAAAAATAATCCTTAGCTGACCAGGGGCATTCGCCGATTGATAAAACCGGCGGCCAGAGGCAACGTGTAAACCTCGTATATCTACAGCTAATGAAGGATAGGACATACCATCAGTGTAAACTATTTATTTCATTTGGTCAATGGTTTTAAGGGACTTTTTTATAAAGTTGGGTGGCTGTACCTATCAACAATAGGTAATACCTATCTCCGCCCTATCAGGGTATTGCAGTAGTATCTAATCTAGAGAAAACCAGCTATCAGGAAATCTAACGATTAAACGATGCTGGCATCCCATAAAGGGAGTGCCAGGAACGGATTATGTCATGAAAAAAGAAATTTCACCGAAGGGCAATATCCTGAAAGCGAACATTACCGCCCCGTCTCCCCGCACCAATGCCGGAATTCCGGTGAAAAAGAGGCCTGTGCCAGCATTATCGGGCGCCGGCTTAAGAAAAGACGAGCTTACCAATCTTAAAGAAGCCGCCGCAGTCGTGCATCAGATAAAGCTCAGCGCCCAGCGCGAACTTGAACTGGCCCAAAAAATGAGAGACGATGCCCAGAGATACCAGCAGGAGACCGCAACCAGAGCACGAAGCGACGCCCAGCAGCTTATCCTCCGGACCCGGCTGGCAACACAGCGAGAGACGGAAGAGCTTATCCGCCAGGCCAGCGAAG